>JAJSAJ010000075.1 GCA_024274855.1 Planctomycetota bacterium
CCATCGGAAGCCAAACCACTTGGCTGAGCAAACGAGGACGCGGGACTTCCGTCCGGCGCGGACTTGCCATAGGGGCGGGCAGGCAACAGACCACCGTCAATAATATCCTCACGGCCATTACCCGCATACGGCCGAATAACCGCCTGATCGAGCGGCATCTGCCAGATTTGGTGGGATCCGGCCATCGCAATGTAAAGCACATCACCAACAGACGTCAGCGCCCAAGGACTGCTCAACGCCGTTCGTCGCGCAACACCACCCAAGCGTCGGGGCAGTCGATCGGATGAGCCCGCCGGCAAGCCGGGCCAGGGCCACTTGGATTGTTGTCCCGTGCCGGCAACCGTCGTGACTTCGTGCTGGTCTAAATCGACCCTGCGTATCAGGTGGTTTTCCGTATCCGCGACAAAAAGCGAATCGTGATGCAAGGCCAAGCCCTGTGGGTGATTGAATGTTGCCTCGCGATACGAACCATCGGTTCGGCCCGCGTCCCCCGAACCAATCGTGCTGATCACACGTCCATCAAGCGCGGTAACAACAATCCGATTATGATTACTGTCGGTAATAAACAAGCGGCCACTCGGGCCGTCGGCCAGTACCTTGCCCGGAAAACGCAAGGAACTTGGCTTCTGGCGGTCCGCGAGTCGGTCGAAACGCAACGGTGTCTCGTCAATTAGCCCTCGTTTTCGATAGATCGGAATCACGCGTTTCAAGAACGTGTCAATCTGCTCGAACGTGAACTCTCCGCTCGAACTTGCAATCACCGCCCCGGTTGGGTCAATAATGCGAATCGACGGCCATGCTCGTACGTGATACGCGTTCCACATCAGGTGGTCTTTGTCGTTGATAACCGGATGTTCGATCTCGTATCGCAAAATGGCCTGGCGGATGTTCGCATCGCCTCGTTCCTCGTCGAACTTGGCCGAGTGTACACCGATGACAACGATTTGCTTGGGATAGGCTTTTTCGAGTTTTTTTAGTTCAGGCAGGACATGCATGCAGTTGATACAACAGTAAGTCCAGAAATCGAGGATGACGAACTTGCCTTTCAGGTCACTCTTCCGCAGCGGCCCGGCCACATTCAACCAGCTTGCCTCCTCGGGAAACTCCGGAGCGACCGTGCGTCGCGGGCCACCCGAACCCTCCAAATGGCGTCCAGCTCCAGGCTCCTGCCCCAAACTTGGCCGATCAGCCCCCAACACCATCAGGCTGCCCAACACCATCAGGCTGCCCGAAACCGTCAAGTAGAATGCCATCGACAACATCGACAAGGCACTCCACCGCCAAAAACAAACCGGGTCTGAACTCCTCGATTTCATATTGACCTCCCCCCAAGCTTGCGTCACTCGCCCGCAACTCCATTACGTGTCGTCGATCATAATGGCTCCGCTGGCATCCTCACAGGACGACCATATCGCTGCCGGCCCGATGCCGACCACCAGCAGGGTGCGCCCGTTTGGATATTTCGGACCGATTATGTTAAAAAACATCGTGGACAACCGTGAACCTAGCCGAATAATCCGAATAACTCGTTTTTTTGAACAGAAATCTCTTATTTCTTGCAGCTTGCATGCTCGTTTTCGTGATTACCTTGGTGTCACAAAACGCATGGGGACGCTATCTATGTATATAGAACACCCCTCAGAGTTACGAGATTGCTAGAGTCCATTTGCTTGAAGGGAGATGTCCGGTGCTCCGTTCACTCGTCCTAGGCAGCTTGTTGGTTGCGACTACATTTTCGAGCGCTGATGCACAGCAGTGGGCGCGCAAGATGTTCAAGGTCACCAGCCACGATTTCAAGACCGTCGCGCGCAATTCGAAAACGGAATTCGCGTTTGAGCTTCAGAATATTTATGAGGAAGACATCCACATCGCTGCTGTTCGAAGCAGTTGTGGATGTACCGAACCCCGTATTACGAAAAAGACGCTCAAGACATGGGAAGAGGGCTCGATCGTCGCGGCTTTAAACACCAAGGCATTTCTTGGCCAGCGCAGCGCTACGCTGACCGTTACGATCGATCGCCCCTACTTCGCGGAAGTCCAGCTTTCGGTACGCGGCTACATTCGAGGAGACGTCGTATTTGAGCCGGGCGAAGTCGCTTTTGGCGAACTGGAACAAGGGACGGAAGCCGAACGGACTGTCACCGTCAGCTACGCGGGTCGGTCTGACTGGAAGATTGTCGATGTCCGTAGTGTCAACGAACATATTGAAGTCGAGCTATTGGATGAGAACCGCAGCTCGCGGCGCGTCACGGTTAGGATGCTGGTACGGCTCAAGAAAGACGCACCCGTCGGATACTTCCACGATCCCTTGCTGATCGTGACCAACGACGCCAGCATGAGTTCGCTCGAGTTGCCGGTAGAAGGCCACGTGGCTTCTCCGTTGACGGTCAGCCCCGCCTCACTGTTCCTCGGCCTGTTGAAGCCGGGACAAAGCGTCACCAAGCGACTTGTTATTCGTGCCAGCCAGCCGTTCAGGATTACCGGCATCGAATGTGCCGACAGCGCGTTTAAGTTCAAGAAGAATGACAAGGCCGCGCTGATGCATCTGATCCCCGTTACCTATACGGCCGGCGCTCGCAGCGGCAAAGTGCTCGAAACCATTCGAATTCGCACGGATCTTAAGTCTGGAAAGAGCGCAACCTGCACAGCTTCGGCAACGATCACGGAACAAGAAGTCGCGGCGAAACCCTGACATGCCTACCGCAAACGGACGGACACGGGCCTTGATCGTGACGTGGGCCAGGTAGGTCCCGCTTGCCGAGCGGGACATGGCGTAATCCAGGACGCTACGAGAGGTTTGGAACTGCAGCCGGAACCTGTTTGCCTGCTGCTGGACCGGATTGCGATCACTGCCACGGACACGCGGTGGTCGGCCGGAGGATTACCGCCCTAGCGGTACAGGAAAGCCGCCCATCACCACCATCGGCTGCTGTCCCTCATAGCCGGCCAAATTGGTTGCCGGGTCGTCAACGATAGCACCCAAGATCAGGATCCGATCTTTCGGTCCATAGACGCCACTTGGGTTCGTCCGACTCATCACCGGCACAACCCTTCGCTGCCGAGCTGCCAGCTCCAGTTCCGTCTCGTAGTATGGGCCTTGCAAACGGACACTCTTGACCGTTCCAAACAACAAGACTCCACGGTGGCTACGTTCGGGCCGATCAAGCCACGCTGCTGCCTGGCTGCCAATGGCAACGAGTTTTTTAGGTTGGAGCGAAAGAGACATCAACAGCCCCTGTATCAGTTCAACCGACTTACGGACACTTTTTTCGTTCCGATCGACAAACGTAATGACCTCGCCCAATCTCGCAAACGCATCGTACAACGCGGCATCCTGTTGCTCGATTAGCTGCTTTTCGCCCGGTTCCGATC
>JAJSAJ010000885.1 GCA_024274855.1 Planctomycetota bacterium
GACCCAGGCGCCATCCGGGCGCTGTAAACGGCTCAGTGTCTGCACCAATTCCGCCCGCCAGTCGTGCCTCTTGCCGTGTGCATCAACAACGGTTGCCAATCCCATTGCATCAAGCGACTTGGCAAACACATGGTAATAGTAGTATAGGCCGGCGTTACCAAGTCCCGGATTAGCCGCTAGCGTATAGTTCTTTTTGATCCAGCCCATGGCGGCTTTTACGCGGGGATCATCCGGGGCCAAACCTGCGTATACCATGCTTTTCAGGCCAGCGTAGGTCATCGAGCCATAGCTTCGTAGACCACCGGTTTCGGTCAAGCCTGCCTGACTAGTCCAGCAGGCCGCGGGAGTATAGTAGAAACCTCCGTCAGGATTCTTGGCACTGAATGCGGTCGTGTTATGCTCGGATTCCAGATTCTGACACCGGGAAACAAACGTCAACGCACGTTCGATGGCCTGTTTGTCGTCCGGTCCGTCCATCGTCTTCAACGCATCGATTAGAAACGACGTATTGGAGAGATCCGGCCGCTTGTGCTTGCCGTACCCGGCCCCTCCGTACGCGACATTCGACCGATCAATGCTCTCACCCTCGTCCCATTGCAGATTTCGGACAAACCCGTCCGCCCGCTTCAGAATGGTCGAATACCGACCGTCCTGATCCGCAGCCTTGAAACACATGATCGCCAAAGACGTTTCGTAGTTGCGATAAAACGTCCCTGGTTGATAGATGCCTCCATCGTCCTGGACAAACTGACGGAGATAGTGCAATGCCCGAGCAACCGCGGGGCTGTCGGCAGACCGCCCATGCCTTAGCAGGGCCGTTGTGACCATGGCC
This sequence comes from Planctomycetota bacterium, assembly GCA_024274855.1. Classification (GTDB taxonomy): domain Bacteria; phylum Planctomycetota; class Planctomycetia; order Pirellulales; family Pirellulaceae; genus JAJSAJ01. The sequence goes on from JAJSAJ010000885.1 coordinate 833, forward strand.
GTGACACCGATTCCGGCGTGCTTACTAAACGCACCGTCATCCGCTTGGCCTTTGACCTCCAAATACTGGATCGCTCGTGAGACGATCTTGCGATAGACCGGCCGGTCTGGCCCCAGTGAAGGTTGGCCCAGTGAAGGTTGGCCCAGTGAAGGTTGGGCGAACGAAACGGCTTGGACGCTCCAAATGGTCAATACCAGTCCGCAGTTGATCGCGCGTACCATCACCACCACCTCTTCAAGAATAGAGTTCAACAAGGCAGAATCTCAACAACCACACATTCCACCAGTTCATTCCATTATAGGCGGTTTGACGTAACAAGCAAAAAGAGAACAAGCCAGCCGAATACTCAGGACCTTAATTCAGGACGGCTAGAATGTCGTCCTCGCTCATGATCAGGACCTTCGAATCGTCCACAATCACCTCGGTCCCCGCGTAGCTGCTAAATACCACGCGGTCCCCTTCGCTCACTTGGTGCGGAACTCGCTGACCGTCGGACAGCGTGCGACCGTCTCCGACCGACAGTACGCGTCCCTGCTGCGGGACATCCTGAGCCGCATCCGGCAAGACAATACCTCCCTGCGTCTTCTCGTCGGCCTCCAGTCGTTTGATCACGACCTTGTCACCTATTGGTTCCACTCTCATACAAATTGATCCTCTAAATCCCGCCGCAAATGACCTGTTCACGCGTCTGGCCAGATTACGGCCCATACGGACGCTCGTCGTCAGCGGGCACGGCGTCCCGTGATTCTCGCACGCGACGCCGTCCCATTCAAGTGTCGCCCGTTGTTATCGACCATGTCGACCCATTTGTTCCTCAATTCTCACCCCATGCCGTGCCGATGATAGAAGCTGGACGAATCCTGCGGAATAGACCGGCGAGGACCACCATGCAGAGGTAAAAGCTGCAGCGGAAACTGAACCCGTTTTCCGTCTGCCTCTCTTGAAATCGTGGCTTCAGCGTGTTCGGGTCCGTTGCCCGCTGCAACGAATCTCCCGCTCCCGCGAGGTAAGACCGGTTCAGATTGCTGGAGTCGGCAAGTTCTGTTCTACCCATATTCGGGAAGCTGTTTCGTGCCCCACGACCGCCCACCACAAGACGACGTGAGCCAAAACGCGCTCGTTCCCCGATTTGACACGGCGCATGTCATCCCTGGAACAAAGGCATCCTCGCCAGAACTCCCGGCCCGCGCCTCCGCCGACTTGGCACGAGCAGGCCTTGCCGATGCTGCGATGGCCGCTGCCGGTCAGAGCCCCGTTCATGGTGTCGCCCAACTTCAACAGCAGGCATCCGAACTTGCAGCTCATTTGCGCAAACAGCTAAGATCCGTGACACAGCGTGAAGCAACACTCAATTCACAAATAGCCGAATGGGAACGCGAGCAACGCGCGGGGCGACTCTGGTTGCGAGAACGGACCATTGAGTTGAATCAGCGGGAGGTGGAGCTTCAGCGGCGAACCACTCAACTTGAGCAAACACGGGCTAACACCGAATCGGTGGAACAAACAAAGCAGGACCCTACCGAACGACTTGTGCGACAAATCCCGCCACCATCCGTCGGCACATCCCGGGAGGAACTCAGAAAACTGAACTCGATGCTCCTTCGACAGCTTGAACAAATCCAGCAACAACACGAATCCATGGCATACGAATACGAGTTACTCCGAACTCGCACTCAACGACAACGTCGACAGTTGGCCGAACGTTTGCGCCGTGAAAGGCGCCAGCTGAACAATCAAAAAGAGACGCTCCGACGCCGACAACGTCACTGGGTCTCGCGCAAGAGTACCCTCGAAGGGCTCCGTGACAGGCTACTGCAACAACAACAGAGTCTTGAAGCGTCGCAAGGGTTGTTGCAACAAGTCTGGGCCGAATGTTGCCGGCAAATCGGCAAGGACAGCGCCATCGAAAAACTGGACCGGTTGCGAAAGACGGACAGCACACACGATCCCGACAACGAAACGGTACTGGCGGAGTACAAACATCAACTGGAACAACTCGCCGACGAACTCCAGCGACAACAGCGACAACTGGAGCGGCGGCGCACGAGACTACGCCAGTCTGCTACTGAAAAACAACAAGATTTCAAACGACTGGATACTGAGCTCAGGCAACGTCAGACGGCCCTGGAGCAGCGAGAGATCCAACTGGCTGAAGATCGATCCCAGTGGTTTCGCCAATGGAGTCGGCAACAGGCCCAAATCCAGCAATGGCTGCAAACCCAGCCCTCCAAAGCGGCATGACTCCATGACTAAGGGCCACATGCACTGGCATGTGACCCTCGGAAAGTCTTCGACCTGGAGCCTCACTCGACTCGGTATCCAGCAATTGCTAGTGCCGGCTCATCGAATCCGCTTTTTCGTCTTTGTAGACAGGACTCGTCTCTGCGTGACGAGCTACCAAAGCGGCGATCTGCATCCCAAGCTGGATGTCTCGCGAGCTGAAGAACGGTTCTTTCATCCCGTTAAGATGCTTGATACCAATCTTGTTGGCCAACTGCTCCCAGGTGAGACCGTCAGTGATGTGCCATGCGGCAGCTTGGGCCGCAGTCTGGCTGATCTTACCGGTGCCGACCATCTTGCACAGCTCAACAACCTGAGCATCCTGCGTAAAAGACCGAATGGGGATGATCTTGTATTTCATTTTGGGACGCGGCTCAGGCTTGCCATGCTCAAGACAAACCGTGGTGACATGGATCTTGCGGACCTTGCCAGGTTCCAGATTAAACATGCCGCCACCTCCCATGCCTCCCATGCCTCCCATACCACCGCCCATGCCGCCCATGCCACCGCCCATGCCACCCATGCCACCGCCCATTCCCTGACCGCCCATACCGCCGCCCATGCCTCCCATGCCGCCTCCCATGCCTCCCATGCCGCCGCCCATGCCACCCATGCCACCCATGCCCATCTGCCTGTGAATCGGTACACCAGCAAACGCAGAGGGCAATTCAATGCGCAACGGCGCATCGGATTTGTTCGTGATCAGGACATTCGCCGATTTCGAACTCTGCGGAATGAACTTAACGTCCAACGCGCCGGAACTCATGCCGGAAAACATCTCAATTGTTTTCAACGCATTCTTCGCTTTGTCGATAGGCTTCGACCGCTTGGCTGCATCCGCTTGCAACGTTGTCAGACCGCATGACACAGCTAACATCACAACCAGAATGCGATGTCGTAGGGGGCTCGTTACCATGGAATTTACTCCTCCTGCCTTCTCGTGTTCCGGGACCCGAATCTCTGTTCCAAAGACACCCTGGGGGCGCACCGCGTCTGCAGAACGCAAACGGACCATCAGTGCGGTATGTGTTCAGCATAATCGCGCTTGCCGAGAAAACCAAGAAGTTTTCCGGAAGAAATGGCAGGGAGTGCGCGAGTTACGTACCGGGGTTTTTGCAGCCCAAGAAGTGGGTTCCACTGGCTGACTCTACGATTGACCGCTGGTTGACAGTAACGATCACGATTCAGTACACTCGCAGACTTAAATAGCCTGGGAAACGCTGACCACTGGCAAGCCCCCCACTCCGGGCATAGCTTGCAGCTACCGACGACCGCTCAGCCCGAGCCCTCGAGCTTTGCAGCGCCCACGGACTGCCGCCGCAAGTTCTTATCGGACAGTGCGTTAGGATTCCTTATCAAGATTGCGCGAGTGGCAGCGGGAAGCCCGTGTTTCACGCATACCGTGCGGTCCCCGCCATTTGGGTGTCTAAGTTGTCGTTGAGCCGGTACTGTCTATAGCTCCAGCGTCAATCGACAAATGGAACAGACTTCCAGGTGGGATAAATTGTTCCAAATGTTCGAGTTCCTAAATTGAGTTCGCGTCGACGAAAAAAATAGGTACGAAAAAACATGTTACCACGATTGATTTATGCTCGTGGGACCCGCCTGGTGGGATGGCTGGTCGCGGTTGTCACGGTTCTGGCGGCTTCTGGGGACGTTTGGGCGGCGGAGTCAACGGGCTCCGCGTCAGGTGCCACGGAGGCTGCGAGCGGGCAAGGGCTTTACATTGGAATCTGGATTCTTTGCCTTGTTAGCTCGATTGCCGCCCTCATCCAGGCCTATCTATTTTTCAAATGGATGCTTGCCGCCGATGAAGGCAACGAGAAGATGATCGAGATTGCCGAATACGTACGGCAAGGTGCCAACGCGTATTTGAAACAGCAATACATCGTTGTGGCCGGGTTCTTTGTGGTCATCGTCGCACTGTTGTCGGTGGCCGCATTCGGCTTGGGCGTTCAGAGCAAGTTTGTGCCATTCGCCTTCTTAACCGGTGGTTTTTTCTCGGGCCTTGCCGGTTGGTTCGGCATGCATACCGCAACGTTGGCCAGCAGCCGAACGGCTGAAGGGGCCCGCAAGTCGCTCAACGCCGGTTTGCAGGTTGCCTTCCGATCGGGTGCCGTGATGGGCCTGACCGTTGTTGGACTCGGCCTGCTAGACATCACGCTGTGGTTTGGTTTTCTTTATTGGATTTGGCCAACACTTGGCATGGAACCGCTCGGCCTGATCGAGATTACGGTCACGATGCTCTGTTTCGGCATGGGTGCCAGTAGCCAAGCTCTGTTTGCTCGTGTTGGTGGTGGTATTTTCACGAAGGCAGCCGACGTGGGTGCGGACCTTGTTGGAAAGGTCGAGCAGGGGATCCCGGAAGATGATCCGCGCAACCCGGCGACGATCGCCGACAACGTCGGTGACAACGTCGGAGACGTTGCCGGCATGGGGGCAGACCTTTATGAATCCTATTGTGGGTCGATTCTCGCTACCGCAGCCTTGGGGGTTGCCGCTTATGCATCTCCCGTATTGACAGAGATCACGCCCGGCATCAGCCAATTCGATGCACAAATGCACGCGTTGTTTCTGCCGATGGCAATCGCCGGACTCGGAATCCTCCTGTCGATTATCGGCATTTACCTGGTACGAACCGAGGAGGGTGCGAGCCAGAAAAATCTGCTGGCCGCACTGGCTCGGGGCATCAATCTGTCGTGTGGCTTGATCGCAGTTGTCGCCGTGGGCTTGTCCTATTGGCTGATGCCGCAAACCGAGGGAACGATCTACTTCGGAGTGCTACCTGGCGTCGCGTTCAGCATCATCGTCGGCTTGGCGGCCGGGTGGTTGATTGGTAAGTGGACCGAGTATGTTACGAGCGCCGAGTTCAAACCAACTCAGAACCTGGCAGAGCAGACGGAAACCGGTCCTGCCACGCTGATTATTGGCGGAATTGCCGATGGAATGGCAAGTGTCTGGTTCCCAGTGCTGGTTGTCTGTGCCGGCACCTTGCTCGCATTTGGCTTTGCGGTTCGCGGGAACTTTGGTGACGTGCACTACTTCGCGCTTGGACTCTACGGAGTCGGTATTGCGGCGGTTGGCATGTTGAGCACTTTGGGGATTACGCTGGCCACGGACGCATACGGCCCGATCGCGGACAATGCCGGCGGCAATGCAGAAATGGCGGGGCTCGATGCAGTCGTTCGGGAACGGACCGACGCGTTGGATAGCCTTGGGAACACGACAGCGGCAACCGGCAAGGGGTTTGCCATCGGCTCGGCAGCACTCACCGCGTTGGCTCTGTTGGCTGCCTATGTTGAAGAAGTGCGGATGGGCTTTGAGCGTTGGGGCGATCAGGTAGCTGAAGAAGTCGTTACGGAAGATGGCTTGTACAAGCTGTCACCCGGATTTGCCATCGAGAAACGCGGCAAAGAAGTGAAACGATACTTGGTGATGCCGAATGATCGCCGTGATTCACGCCTCAACAATGCGTGGGAAGACATCACATTTACGGTTTCACGGCCAGGAGAGATCCCGGCGGAAATGTTCAAGCCAACAGAAGGCAAGCGGGGTGGCTGGGAGTTTGCCGCGACGGGCGCTCGTCTTGTCCCACTCATGGATGCGACACTACCAGACTTCACTCAGTACTACGACGGATCATTGATGAATCCCAAAGTACTGGTCGGCGTTTTCCTTGGTGCCATGGCGACATTTGTCTTTTGCGCCATGACAATGCGAGCTGTGGGACGTGCCGCGAAGGGAATGGTCGAGGAGGTGCGGAGGCAATTCCGTGAGCATCCCGGAATCATGAAAGGAACGGAAAAACCCGACTATAAGGCGCCGGTGGCAATCAGTACCAAGGCCGCTCAACGCGAGATGATTCTCCCATCGCTGTTGGGGTTGCTGTTGCCGGTGTTCACCGGCTTGTTGCTCGGCGTTGGCGGCGTGATGGGACTGCTCGTGGGAACACTGACCACGGGTTTCTGTGTCGCCGTATTCATGGCAAATGCCGGTGGATCGTGGGATAACGCCAAAAAACACATCGAGTCGGGTGCTCACGGCGGCAAAGGCTCCGATGCGCACAAGGCGGCCGTCGTCGGCGATACGGTCGGCGATCCGTTTAAGGACACCAGCGGACCTAGCTTGAATATTCTGATCAAGCTGATGAGCATGGTCAGCGTCGTCGTTGCCGTGCTCGTGGTCCGATATAGCCTGATGGCAATGGGAATCTTCTAGACAGGATGCTCGGGGATTGAAATCCTCAAGGATCAACAAGACCAGACGCCCGGTCGACCAATCGATCGGGCGTCTTCTATTCCGCAGACCCGCGAGGTTGCCCATCGACACGCACTCGGACGCTGGCTACGTTCGCCCGTACATCAACCAAGACCGTGAATCGCTGAATACCGTGTTTTTTTGCCGTGCATGTCTTGTCGCGTTCCACGCCCGCTTTCTCGTCCAGCTCGGTTTTCGGGGCGTCGAACAAGGCGAAACTTCACGGCAAACTTGTTACGGAATTTGATCTGACTGGCTTCAACCGGCTTCCCTCATTGGTGGGATCCCGGTTAGAATACGATCGTCGTATCTGTTAGGATTTAACGCTCTTGAGAAGGAGGGCCAGTGGCCATTTCGACAGCCAGCCAAAGTTCGACCGATCGGGCCATCCCGGACCGCAGCCTCGAGTTGGCGCGAGCCGCCGCGAGCACTGCCGCCGAGAACCGAGGCCAGGACATCATCGTCCTGGACACCCGTAAACAAACGCCGCTGTTCGACTATCTGGTGCTCGTAACCGGCACGAGTCGCCGGCAGTTGCATGCGATGAGTGAGGAAATCGATCACAAACTTGAAGACGACCTGGATGATCGACGAATCAGTGTCGAAGGATACGTTGAAAGCCGTTGGATCGTGCTCGACTATGGCAACGTGGTCATTCACTTATTTGACGAGCAGACACGAGCCTACTATCGCCTCGAAGACCTTTGGGCCGATGCCCAACGCATCGAGATCTGACAGGTCGACCAACTGAATCGTGGTGCTCTTGCTGTCCGGTCTCCAGCCTCTCCGAAACAGCGGCAACCGATGGGCTATCCTGGCCGCAGACAACCTCTTCCCACCCTGCTCGACGACCACCATCGAACAGGCGATTGAGCGCATCGCGTGGTCCGCCTTTCACGACCGTGGCACCGCCGGGACCATGCCTGAAATCGAGATCGTTCGTTTTGGGCCGGGCAGTACGTGCCGAGTCCTTACCATGCGTCTGACACGATTATCCGAACAACAATCCAACTTCATCACCGAGAACAGTCCCAACCCACGGCTCAACCAATGAACATCCTGACAACACTCCGCGATCGATTTCGCCAGCCACTTCAGCAGCAGACAGACGTGGCTGAAAAGATGCTCGACATGATTCGTCCGGCTCAGGATGCACGTTTCGGCGACTATCAAGCCAACTTTGCCATGCCCCTTGGAAAACAACTGCGATTGCCGCCGCGCGACGTGGCGGCACGGATCGTGGAACAGGTGAACCTCAATGACATGTGTCATCCGCTGGAAATCGCCGGCCCGGGTTTCATCAACTTGAAGCTGCGTACATCGTGGATTGTGGAACAGCTTGCCGCGGCTTTTCAGGACGACCGGCTCGGGATTCCCAAGGTTTTGAACCCCAAAACCATCGTGATCGACTACTCGTCACCCAATGTCGCCAAGCCAATGCATGTCGGGCACATCCGTTCCACCGTGATTGGCGACGCCATCTATCGAGCACTGAAGTTCCTGGGGCATCGAGCGATTAGCGACAACCATCTTGGTGACTGGGGCACCCAGTTCGGCATGATCATTTATGGTTACAAACACTTCGTCGACCCCGAATTGTATCGTCAGCATCCGGTCCAAGAGTTGGGACGGTTGTATAAGTTGGTGCACCGGCTTGTGGAATACCAGAATGCGGTTGCCCAGTTATCTGACGCGGAGACTGCTGTCGAACAGGCTGAGAACCAGCTGTCCACAAAGCAGAGTTCGGTGAAAGACCTGTCGCGCAAAACGAAAAAGGAAACCAAAGATATTCGCAAGCTGCGCAACCAACTCGCGGATGCGAAAGAACATCGTGATGTTTTGCTGGAGAGAATCGACCAAGTCGAGCGGGATTCGCAGCTCGCCGAACTCGCCCGAAACCACTCGGGAATCGCACACGCCGTTCTTGCGGAAACGGCCGGATTGCACGCCGGGGATCCAGAAAACCGTCGTTTGTGGCAGCAGTTCCTGCCAAAGTGCCAGGAAGAGATTCAAACAATCTATCAGCGGCTCGACATCCGTTTTGATCACGAGTTGGGTGAGAGTTTCTACCACGATCGCTTGGAACCGATTGTTCAGCGTTTGCAGGACCTGAGTCACGCCCGGGAAAGCGATGGGGCGCTTTGCCTCTTCCTGCCGGAATTCGACGCACCAATGATCGTACGGAAGAAAGACGGTGCATTTCTGTATGCAACAACCGATTTGGCCACAATCGAATACCGCATGGAAAACTGGAATCCGGATGCCATCCTCTACGTCGTCGACCATCGGCAGAAGGAGCACTTTGATAAGCTCTTTGCCGCCGTCCAACTGCTCGGACACACAAACATCCAATTGCGCCACATCAGTTTCGGCACGGTCCTGGGCGACGATGGGCGTCCCTACCGCACGCGATCCGGGGACATCATCGGCCTGGAAGGCTTGTTGGACGAATCGGTGCGCCGTGCCTATGCGGTTGTCTGCAAAAATGATGACAGTCGGCCCACCGGCCCACAGCTGACCGAACAGCAACGTGAACAAATAGCCCGAGTTGTCGGGCACGCCGCCTTGAAGTACGCAGACCTTTCCCACAACCGCACAAGCGACTATGTGTTCAACTATGACAAGATGGTCGCGATGGAAGGAAACACGGCGACCTATATGCAGTATTCCTACGCCAGGATCCAGAGTATCCTGGCGCGAGGTGAAGTAGACCTCGAACAACTTAGAACGAAAAACGCTGCCTCCGCTTTGACGCTCGAACTATCTCCGGAACGAGATCTGGCTCTGCAGTTGCTTCGTTTCGGGGACGCATTAAATGAGATGCTGGATGACTACCGTCCTAACATTCTGACCGCGTATCTCTTTGCCGTCGCAAGCAGCTTTTCGAAGTTTTACCAGCAATGCGACGTAATCCACGCCGACTCCGAGCGGATTCGAACTAGCCGACTGATCCTGTGCGATCTGACGGGGCGCACGATCAAGCAAGGCCTGAAATTGCTCGGGATCGATGTTGTCGATAAGATGTGACGTAGGCTCCCACGACGCAACCGTTCACGATTTTTTTTCATCAAAATCGCACCCTTCGTTGGATCCTGTCAGTGCGTGGTGATCGCCGTGGGCACAACAGCACCGTTACGAAAGCTGTGGCTCGCTGCCGATGCATCGAAAGGAAACGCAAATGTCCGTACCCAATGAATTGGACGCAATCACTCGGTGGCAAGATCGCATTCTATGTGGTGACGCGCTGACACGTCTGCAACAGATTCCTGATCACATCGTTGATACCATTGTCACCAGCCCGCCCTATTTTCGCCAGCGAAACTACAACGGCAGCAACCAACTGGGCCATGAAAAAACCCTCGACCAATACACCGAACGACTGGTCGGCGTATTGACCGAGTGCCATCGCGTCTTGAAGCCATCGGGCTCTTTATGGCTTGTACTGGGTGACAAGTACGTCGCCGGTCGTCAGATGGGAGCACCTTGGCGGGTCGCTTTGGGATTGATCGACCGTGGGTGGATACTCCGTAGCGATATCATCTGGCACAAGCCGAATGCCATGCCGTCGGCGGTAAAAACACGTCCGACGACTGACCACGAGTATGTATTTCTCCTGACGAAATCGACGGACTACTACTACGATGCGGACGCCATTCGCGAGCCGCACGTCACGTTTACCGAAAAGAGCCGTATGCGGGGTGGCCGCAAACACCTCCATCAGCGAAACGGAACGCCAGAACAAGGAAAAAACTCCGGGAATCACAACTTGCACGACGGCCGTTGGGATCAGGCGTTTCATCCCAAAGGACGCAACAAACGAACGGTTTGGTCCATCCCGCTATCCAAGTTTCGCGAGGCCCATTTTGCCGTATTCCCCGAGTCGCTGGTCGAGACATGCCTTCTGGCGGGGTGCCCAATCGGAGGCCTTGCGTTGGACCCGTTCCTGGGAAGTGGGACAACAGCCGTCGTTGCACAACGATTGAATCGCCATTTTCTCGGAATCGACTGCGTACCGGAATACTGTGAAATGGCCTGCCGGCGTCTCCAGAAGGCGGGGTGGCAAATACCCGCTGACTGCCTTGTAGAATAACCCAGGTCAGTGAGGAACCGTCGCAAAACTCGGCAGCGCTGCGGCACCCTGGGTTTCCAAATCTTGCCACGCACCTGAATGAAATCGCGACGACCGACTGGTGAAACGTCGCAAGTGCCAAACAGCTACTTCGCCTGGGTCTGCTGTGAAGTCCTCGCCTCAAATCGCCCGAAAATCATCCGTCCGGCACTCGTCTGCAGCACACTGGTTACCGTAATCTCAACCGTGTGGCCAACATGGTCACGGCCGTCTTCGATAACGATCATGGTACCGTCGTCCAGATAGCCGACACCTTGGCCCGGCGACTCTCCCGGCTTGACGATGCGCACGCTGAATCCCTCGCCAGGTAAATAAACCGGCTTCAGCGAGTTTGCGATGTCATTCAGGTTGATCACGGGCACATTGTGAAGCCGAGCTACTTTGTTCAGGTTGTAGTCACCGGTAACAACCTTACCTTCCATGTGCTTGGCCAAAAGGACCAACTTCATGTCGACCGGTTGACCGGCGAGTTCTGGCAACTCGCGATCAAAAATCTGCAAGTCGACGTTCTTGTCGCCTCGCAGTCGATTCAGAATGTCGAGGCCCCGACGGCCTCGAGAACGCCGCAACTTGTCGCTGCTGTCGGCAATCCGTTGCAACTCAGCAAGAACAAACCGGGGCATGATCAGTGTGTTGTCAAGGATATCCGTTTCAACCAGATCCGCAATTCGCCCGTCGATTACGACACTCGTATCCAGAATGTATGGCTTAAGCCCCTTTACTTCCTTGCTGAACTCGACGTACGGGATGATAAATCGGAAATCATCCTTGGTCTGGAGCAGTATACTGATGCACATATAGCAGAGTACGACTCCAAGCCCGATTCTGATCACATCGCGAGAATCCCCGACCAAGTCCAATAGCGGCGCTAATGCAATCGTCAACGCATACGTCAAGACCATTCCGACGATCACTCCGAAATAGACCGCCGATATCGTCCCAATTTCCTTGTAGGACATGAACATATCGAACGCGATGACGACCGCAGCACCGACCAACACCGAAAAGAAACAGACCCACGGTAACCAATCTGCCTGGCCCTGCATCGCATCAGAACGGACAAGGAGCGTCGTCAGGCCAACGGCCACAAACATGAAGACGAAACGAAGAATAACTAATGCCATGGCATTTAATTCACTGGAGGGAAGGAACGTAACAAATGAAAAACTAGAATCCGAAAAAAAACGGCCGTCCGGAACTTGGTAATCCGCGTTTCATTTCGAACCTGTTTGGGCAGCCCACACAAGCAGGTCGCCCGGCGGGAATCAAAGGTCCTTCGGCGCGAAAGGCATGAAAGCCAATCGGCCGCTTGGCCAGCCATTCACGATGACCTCACTTGTGGATCGCTTCGAAAAAGGGAAACAAACGTGCCGTATATTCTAGCACACACCCTACCACAAGCTACCCTAGAACCCACCTATCGGCCGTTTTCCTGCCGCCCTGTATTACTAACTTCAAAGATCGTTGAGTTTTGGACAATCTTCCAGCGACCAACGGGAGCGGGCCATTGGGGCCCCGAGCGGTAGCTTGGATCGGGTTGCGGCGGTCTTGATCCTAACGTGGTCCACCACACGGGAGGGCGAAGCTCCTGCTGAACCGTAACGTCAACCAGCGTCGACACTTTTCACCGGCTCGGCGGGAGCCTCGCCCTCCCGTTGGCCGAACGATCACTGCCAGTTGCGGCCTGGCCGCTGTGGCAAAATGGGCAATTGTCGATCTGTAACCGTTCACGGCGAGAGCGCGTGGAGGGGCAGTTATCATTTATCATTGGTCAGTGGAAAGAGTAGGACCCTGCTGCGCTGCCTCTCTCGATGATAAATGAGTGATGTCAAATGACTAATGATAAATCGGGCGTGTGGGAAACCGAGAAAAACGCCGGTGCTAACGCGATCGCAAAAGAAAACCCGTGAACGACTACGTCTATCTATCCCCCTTCCCCCTTCCCCCCGGACTCTGGTACGTTCAGACGTTGTGTGGTCTTGTTTCTGACGATTAATCGAATCGCACACTTGTGACGTGAATGCGTTTGTCGCAATCGGGTCGAGCCGCCGCTGTTGCGTCTTGCGTGCCCCATGACTTCCGCCTTGCGGGCCTGGCCCGCACCCACTGGTTATGCCCGCAGATCCCCGTTTTTCAATTTCGCATTCCGATGCCGATCGTTCGACACAAGAAATGATCAGTGTTCATGGCGCGCGCGTTCACAACCTGAAAAACGTCTCTGTCGATTTACCTCGTAACCGCCTGGTCGTCATCACCGGCCCGAGTGGTTCGGGGAAAACGAGCCTGGCACTTGATACAATCTTTGCCGAGGGCCAACGTCAGTACATCGAGACACTTTCCGTGTACGCTCGACAGTTCTTGCACCAACTGGAGCGTCCAGATGTCGATTGGATCGAAGGACTGGAACCGACCGTCTGCATCGACCAACGCCGCGGCAACCAGAACCCTCGCAGCACGGTCGGCACGGCGACGGAGATCCATGACTACCTTCGTGTCATGATGGCACGGTTAGGACAACCGCATTGCTATCAATGTGGTCGCCCCATTGAACAACAGACGATCGAGCAAATCGAAGACCGGTTAATGAAAATGCCCGAAGGTACCAAAGCCATGATATTGGCGCCGATGGTACGAGGGCGGCGTGGTTCACATGATGAAATACTGGCGACAATTCGCAAGGCAGGCCTGGTTCGAGTTCGCGTAGACGGCGAGGTGCTGGACATTGACGACGTTCCCAAGATCGCTCCGCGCCGCAATCACGACATCGAGGCAGTCGTTGATCGGATCATTATCCGTGGCGGCATTGGAAACCGCCTGGCGGAATCTCTGCGTGTTGCGACCGGCCATGGAGAAGGCCTGGTAACAGTCTGCTTTCTGGATGCCACATCAACTCGAGAGAAGCCGATTTGGCACGATGTCCTTTTCAGCACGCGGCATGCATGTTCTCAATGCGGGATCGACTATGCGGAAATCGAACCAAGAACGTTCAGCTTCAACAGCCCGTACGGTGCCTGCTCGAAATGCGATGGTCTTGGCTGCGAGATTGTATTTGATCCCGAGTTGATTATTCCGGATCCGCGTCGATGCCTGGCCGACGGCGCTGTCGCCCCCTGGCGGTCATTGCCGATTGCGAA
>JAJSAJ010000886.1 GCA_024274855.1 Planctomycetota bacterium
GACTGCCGACGCGGCCAGTCGCTCGTTGTCTGGGCCATCCGGGAAGGCCGCGACGCGGCCCGAGCGATCGATCAAATGTTGGTTGGTGGCAACGGGCAAGCGACTTAGGCTTTGTCTCAAAACGGGAGGGGCCTCAAAACGGGAGGGCGAGGCTCCTGCCGAGCCGTTCTGGCCAACAACCCAAGAGGCTCAGCAGGAGCTTCGCTCTCCCGGCAACACGGTTTCTCCCGTTTTGAGGCGAAACTTAATACTGCTAGAAAAACAGATTGTGCGCGGCGAGCGTCGATTGACGCTCTATTCGGCAAGCAGGTAGACTCCAAGTAGGAACGTACGATAACCAACTCTTCAACGATAAGTGCACTAATGGATGAAACAAAAGCAAACGTGGCACAATGGACCATCAACACGATTCGCGCCCTGTCAATGGATGCTGTCCAACAGGCCCGCAGTGGTCATCCAGGCACACCGATGGCTCTGGCACCGGTCGCTTACACACTCTGGAACGATGTGCTTAGATTCGATCCGGCAAGTCCCTCCTGGCCCGCTCGCGACCGATTCGTGCTGTCATGCGGTCACGCATCGATGCTTCTCTATTCGGTCCTTCATCTGGCTGGTGTAAAAGACGTCGATTCATCTGGCCGGGCGACGGATCGAGCGGCCATTTCACTGGATGACATCAAGCAATTTCGGCAGCTCGGCAGCCGATGCGCCGGCCATCCCGAGTTCGGTGAGGCAGCTGGAATCGAAATGACAACCGGTCCACTTGGTCAGGGAATCGCAAGCAGTGTCGGCATGGCCATGGCTGCCAGATGGCTGGCTGCCACGTACGACACTCCCGATTTCGAGCTGTTAGGTCACAATGTCTACGCCCTTTGCAGTGATGGTGACATCATGGAGGGCGTGGGGTGTGAGGCGGCATCGCTGGCCGGCCACCTGAAGCTCGCGAATCTCTGCTGGATCTATGACGACAACCACATCACGATTGAAGGCGATACGGACCTGGCATTCAGCGAGTTTGTTCCGGGCCGGTTCCAGGCACTTGGCTGGCACACCGTCACGGTGGAAGATGCGAACGATCTCGATGCGCTACGGTCGGCTTTCGAGGATTTCCAACAGACTCACACACGCCCCACATTGATTGTTGTGCGCAGTACGATCGGATATGGATCTCCCAACAAGGCGAACTCGGCCGCTGCCCACGGGGCTCCGTTGGGCGAGAAGGAGGTTCGGCTGACCAAGGCGGCACTCGGGTTGCCCGAAAACGAACAGTTCGCCGTTCCCGATGAAGTCATGGAGCATTTTGCCGGAGGAATCGGACGCCGAGGCGCTGATGCGTGTGGGCAATGGCACGAACGTTTTCAACAGTACAAGCAGGCAAACCCCAAAGCTGCGGCTCAGCTAGCCATGATCTGGTCCGGGCGGTTGCCCGAGGATTGGGAGGCCGGAATCCCAACTTTCGATCCGGACGAAAAAGGAATGGCCACGCGTGTCAGCTCGGGAAAAGTTCTGAATGGCCTGGCGCCTCATTTGCCATGGTTGATCGGCGGTTCGGCCGACCTTGCCCCTTCGAATATGACTCGGATCGATGCGGAAGAGGCGGGCGAGTTTCAGGCCGATCATCCTGGCGGACGCAATGTCCACTACGGAGTTCGTGAACACGCGATGGCCGCGATTTGCAACGGCATGGCACTCTCCGGACTGCAACCGTACTGTGGCACGTTCTTTGTTTTCAGCGACTATATGCGGCCGGCAATGCGACTCGCCGCCTTGATGCGGCAGGGCCCGATCTACGTCCTGACCCATGACTCGATCGGCCTGGGCGAAGATGGCCCAACACACCAACCGGTCGAACAACTGGCCGCGTGCCGAGCGATCCCACGCATGCTGGTTTTTCGTCCTGCTGACGCAAATGAAGTGGCGCAGGCATACCGAACTGCACTGCACCATCGGGATCGCCCCTCGGCAGTCGTTCTGACTCGCCAAGCCCTCCCAACACTCGATCGAACACAATTCGCGTCCGCCAAGCATGTCGCACGCGGCGGGTATGTGCTGATCGATCCGCTCGAAGGCAAGCCGGAAGTGATCTTGATCGGAACCGGCAGCGAAGTGCCCATTTGTTTGGATGCCCAGAAGGAGCTGACAGCTGAGGGAATTCGGGCGCGCGTTGTCAGTATGCCCTGTTTCGAATTGTTCGATCTCCAAGATCCCGACTATCGGGACAAAGTCTTGCCGCCCTCCATTACGGCTCGCATCGGTGTCGAAGCCGGCCTTATCCAAGGGTGGTCCAAGTACTTGGGGCTGACCGGACAATTCATCGGTATGACCGACTTCGGAGCATCGGCTCCGTTCCAGACACTCTACGAGCATTTTGGAATCACGGCTGCAGCTGTTGTCCAGGCTGCCCACACACTGGTCGGACGCTAGTAACCACGACAACTCGCTTGCGCAATGAGGTCCCGAGCGGCAGCAGGAAGTTGGCTGGCGGCCCCGCCGCCCTGTGGCTGGGGTAGTCAGGATTCGCCAATCAATAACGGTCGCACA
>JAJSAJ010000887.1 GCA_024274855.1 Planctomycetota bacterium
AAGAAGCGGGCTGCAAGCGGTGTGCGGCAGGCGAGGCGCGGGGAATGGTCAATTTATGAGTGTAGCAAAACTACCGAACTTCAACGACAATCCGGTAGAACTCACGCCAAAAGTACGATCAGAGCCAAGCACGTAACAGTTACCAAGGATCACGCCTTTTTCAATGGTTTCGGCTGGCTTTCGACCACAGAATTGGCAGATAGTCACGTGCTGAACGGTTGCGGGAAATATGACAAGACAAGCGTCAACTTGATAGAAAACTGCAACGTCACTTTGGTCTTTAATCTTCGCACGGAACACGGGACATATCTCGTTGGAGAAACTGGACTGGTTGTGGCGGACAAACCCATCGTGGTATACGAAACCCATCGTGATTCACGAGAGAATACGGTCCGGAACAATGAAACAATCACTGTCAAATGATATCATTCGCGGAATTGCCTTTTCGATGGTCTTGCACGCCACGTATATCGCGTACGTTTTGCTCTTTGCTGGCCACGGCCTGGCGAGTGTCTATTGGGCGGTTGCATTGTTAGTACTGATGATAGCAGTGTCTGTCTTTTTCGGAACAAGGATTTCACGCCTATCTGTTTGCTTGATGGCTGTTGCTGTCTTATGGGGGCCCGTTACAGCTAGTGATTTCGTCAGGTTGCGTCTGAACGATCACGAGTTTGGCGAACTCACAAGAGATGCGAGTGTGGTTTGGGGATTGCACTGCTTTCTTCAGGTAATTGTGTGGACAATAGCCAAGAGACGCAGCTTGCGAAGGAGAAGAGTAGGAAAGCAGTTGGGCCATGACGGTAAGGAAGGCCGTGGCGCAAGCGGCGAGGGAGTGACGGCAGAATCGCCAGTGACTCTATACTAAAGGGGAAAAGTAACGCGTGGGTCTTCTCCCCCGAAACGCGCTGGAGGTGTAGGGTGTGACAAGCTCCCGGCATCGACCTTGGCAACTGGCAACCACGGTATCGCGAGCGCCGGCACACCACAATCCGGTGACAACGCGCCCATACGCTGGTCATCATTTCAGTGTTATGTCGCGCTGGTCGAGTGCGGCATCCGTTAAGGAAGTGCCGATCCAATACCCGGCTGGGATGCACCAGAAGGGGACGAGCAGCGCCCGGCACTTGCGCATTCTTACTTGCCACGCAATTCCTGGTGTGCCGGCGCTCGCCGTGAACGTTGCGGATGATGGACGACTCTCGACGGCGATCTTGACACCCTACGACTGTTGCGCTGCGGTCTGATCCATTCCAGAGGTAAGTTGAGCCAAGCCCCCCCGATCATCACGCAAAGACGCAAAGGCGCCAAGAAAGAAGGGAAAGTAAAGAAACACCGAAACGCCACATCAAACCGCTGGGCCTCACAAGAAGCCACGCGCTCGGTCGAACACCAAGCCGAGAAACAGCATCTCTTCCTTTCCTTTGCGCCTTTGCGTGCGTGTCTTCTTCCAAACAGAAAGACGTCGTTGCGGTCTTTTTCCCCTCCGCATGTACGAACCGCCAGCCCAGTGGGCTGGATATCGATTTGAAAACCGGCCGGTCCATGCTGCTGCCTTCCTGGTTCTTCCGTGGCCGAGGTGTCTGAGTCGTGTCACAATGACACCTAATCCAGACCCATCTGCCGATTCCCCGTCGACCCCGTCACCCCCGTTTCCCGAACTTCCTCAAAGATCAGATCCTGATACGTGCGCACCGTGCACGATTCCGGCCGCACGTCCAACGCCCGCTGCATGTCCGACCAGACCATGTCCATGACCATCGATACGCTCGGCCGACTTGTCCCGCCAAGATGCTCCATCGCCGACTTGCAGACCGCGCAATGCCGAGGCCGTTCCAAACGCTCGGCCCATTGGCGCCGATGATGCTCGCGGCACTGCGGACAATGGCGGTTGCCGCACGAGTTGAAATAAACGAAC
>JAJSAJ010000888.1 GCA_024274855.1 Planctomycetota bacterium
AAATGATAAATGATAAATGATAAATGCCCCTCCACGCACTCTCGCCGTGAACGGTTACGGTCTGTCGTTTACACCCAAGATATGGCCGATCGGATGAAACGTCCGCAAGCGTTTTTGCGCTGAAGGTGTTGTCGCAGGAACGCACCATCCCCTCGTTCCCCTCAGTCTACCGTGAAACACGCATCGTCAGGCAGGTCCGTACGTGGCGCGGTGAGATCCACAGCCATGACAGGCTCGCGATCGTCTTGCTTCGTGGCCAGGTCGTTACTTCATTTCCAATTCGGCCAGGTAGATCGCCGTCATCGTCTTTCCGTCCGCGTCTTTTTCATGGCTCGAGTAATAGGAAACCAAAGCACGGTTTGGGGCCAGTTGGACGAACCCGGGATAGGAGTTGTCACCGCCGCTTGGCAATTCAGCGAATTCAGTCAGCTGTCCATCAACTAGCCAGTAGAGTGAAGTGACGGCTTTGCCAATCGTCTTACGTCCACCGACAAGATAATGATCGCCCCACTTCGCCAGCAACGGGCCACCGATGTATCGATCGAGATCTCTTCGCTGCCAGGTGACATAAGGTGGTTGTGATCGGCAG
The DNA here is from genome assembly GCA_024274855.1 of Planctomycetota bacterium. Lineage (GTDB taxonomy): Bacteria > Planctomycetota > Planctomycetia > Pirellulales > Pirellulaceae > JAJSAJ01. The sequence continues at coordinate 590 of JAJSAJ010000888.1, forward strand.
ACTTGAGCATTTCTGCCCCCGCCACTGCGACAGACGGCAAGAACAGATCCGTCGTTCTCAAAAAGAAAGGCCGTCTCATCGCCATAGGTTTTCTGGAAGAGTGCGGCTTTGCGCCAGATTAGCCCATCGTCGCTTTCGAGCATTGCCGATTCCACGATCATATCACGTTCTTTTCGTGAACGGACATGTGCGAACTCGTGCTTGCGACGGCCACAAAGATAGGCCTTGTCGCCCCAGGTCGCGGCTCGCCAGACATAATGGCCATACGTTCCTTCCAGCATGATCGGACCGTTCCAGGTCTTGCCATCCGATGTCCAGACCGCGTAGCCAAGCAACTCGTTCATATCGTATTGTTTGGGTGATGTGTCGCCGGTATACCATGTGCCCGTGTAAATGAACAGTTTGTTCTTGAAGGTCAGGAAGTGTGGATCGCGTGTGTCACGTTTGGCCACATGGAATCGATGGACCTGCTGCCATTGCTTTGTGTCATCGCTTGCCAGGACAATGATGGACGATGTTGGGTGTACCATGTGCCCGTCCGGGCAATGGCGGAACGTCAGGTAATACCGTCCGTGGAAACGGCACAGGTCGGTGAACGCATTGTGGGGTCCGTTGTCATAGACTCGGCGGACCGAAGTGACACGAACCTTCGGAACACGTGTATCCGCGGCCGCTGAAAGGTGTGGGTTGCCAAGTACGCAGACGGCAATCGCAATCAGTGTCGGGCGAATTCTTGGTAAAGATCGTGACACGGTGTTTCTCCATGGCAAGTGTTGTGTGTGCGGTGACGGTACACTCGATCAAGGACGATCCGAGCTTGAATCAGGTGAACGCCATGTTTCCGCTGGTATGAGTGGGTTTGCACCCGACGATTCTACTGCAACGGTTTCGTCTTGTCAGCCGCACGGCAGCCGTGTGTCCAGCCAATGTTCGCTGAAGGAAAGGAGCTTTGATCGACCAAATGTCTTTTCGCGTGAATTGAGTACTCTTTGCCTTTCAAACCCAGAGGTGCGACGAATACCGGTTTCGCGTCGGTCGTTATTGTTCTGACGCCAGCGCCGTTCGTGTAATGAGCGTTCTCGTTGCCGGCCTGCCCATGCGGTATTCACGTCAAGCTCGTGTGTGATCGCCACGAATATGGGTCGTTTGCCTGCAGCCCCCCAGTGGGTTAGAGTGTTATTCGCTGGTGTTATTCGTAGGTGTTCCCGGGAGGGCGAAGCTCCTGCTGAGCCTCTTGTTTTGTTGGCCAGAACGTAGTTGTTCACGGGATTTTCGTCTGCCATCGTGTTAGCACCGGAGTTTTCCCCGACTGCCACGCGTTCGATTTATCATTAGTCATTTGGCATTACTCATTTATCGTAGCCGTTCACGCCGCTGGGGTCTGACGCAATTTTCGGCGGAGAAAGCGTTTCTTTACGCGAACACATCTTGTCGCCGAAAATGGGTCTGACCCCTTGGAAGCGCCGAGAGAGGCAGCGCAGCAAGGTCATACTCTTTCCACTGATCACTGACAACTGGCGCTCCACGCACTCTCGCCGTGAACAGTTACGCCAGAACGGCTCGGCAGGAGGCTTGCATGGCTGAAATCAACGAGCATCAATCGATTCGCCTGAACAAGGTGGACAATGTAAGCGTTGCGCTTATGGATCTTGACGCGGATAT
>JAJSAJ010000076.1 GCA_024274855.1 Planctomycetota bacterium
CCGCCGCCTTTGGCGGCGGGGAGCGAGCGGCCGTCGGCATGACATGCCGGCCTTAGCTCAATAGACTCGCTCACCAACGGCACAAGGCCGTTGGGGTCGATCAGCCGAAAAAACAGCCGTGAGATGCAAGCCCTACTGCAGACGGCTAAACAGTTACCAAAAAACAAAAATTGATAAATGAAAACTGCCGCTCCACGCACTTTCGCCGTGAACGGTTACCATTCTCTCAAAGGGGGCTTCCGCACACAAGGACTCAGACGCTAACGACGCAGGGCCTCGAACCAATTAGGAGCTACCGCTCGAGTACCGTCAACCCGCTCGCAAATTCGGCAACTTTTGGCCTATAAGGGCACTAATGCCGTCCCCCGTGACTGTCCGACTTTCGGACGGCCAGGACGAGTCGAAATCCCATGAAAGCAGCCAGCCCAACCCCCAATGCTCCAAATATCGATATGCCACCGACAAGAGGCGGGGCCGCTCGACTCCACAGCTGTGCCGATCCGATGAACAACGCGGCTGTCAGGATCCCCATCACAAGCCGGTTCACTGTCGGTTCCAACCGTCGAAGATCCAAGTGGACGTCGAATGTCCCACGTTTCACACGATCCAGGATATCGCTCAGGTCACGTGGCAGCGCGTCCACAAACCGCTCCCAGTCTCGGGCCTTCCGTCGAGCCCTGTGCATCAACTTTTTCGGCGAAAAACGCCGCTGAATGGCCTTGGTATAGTAAGGCTCAATAAGCTCTGCCAGACTGAATCGCGGGTCAAGCTGCTGCGACGTTCCTTCGAGCATGACCAGCACCTTAAGGAGCATCGAGAAACTGGAGGGCAAGATAATGTGGTAACGTCGAACGATATCGATCATGCCGTTCAGAGCCCCACTCAGATCGAACCCCTCAAGCGACTGCCCACCAAAGTCGGACACGAACTCACTGACCTCCGCCTGAAGCGCTCGCCGGTCAAGCTCGGGTGGAACCGAACCCAATCGGGTAATGATGTCAGTCAACTCACGACCGTCTTGTTGTACGGCCGCCAGCAATAGGTCATCGATTTCCTGACGCAACTCGTCATCAATCCGCCCGACCATGCCGCAGTCAAGAACCCCGACCACACCATCGCCCAAGACCATCAGATTACCCGGATGAGGATCGGCATGATACAGGCCGTCGCGGAATATCATATCCAGATACATGTTCGCTCCGCGCCGAGTGAACTCGATCAAGTCCACCTCCGAATTACGGAGCGAGGTGGAATCGGACACGCTGATGCCGTCCAGCCACTCCATGGTCAATACGCGCCGGCTGGACAGATCCGGAAAGGGGGTTGGGAAATGAATTGCCTCGTCTGTGGCAAAGTTTGCGGTGAACTGCTCGAGGTTGCGAAGTTCGCGAGAAAAATCCAGCTCGCGAAGCAGGGTGCGTCGGAACTCCGTTGCCGTGGCGACCGGCTGGTACGATCGCAATTGCGGTAATTGGGATTCAGCCAAATGCGCCAGCGCGATGAGAATCTCCAGATCATTTGTGACACGATCCTGGATCCCGTCGTGCTGGACCTTGACCACGACAACTTGTCCACTTTTGAGCCTGGCACGATGGACCTGACCAATCGACGCGGACGCCAGGGCTTCCGGTTCCCATTCGTCAAACAGCTCCTCGGGCGGGTTGCCCAACTCTTTCTCAACAAGCTCGCGAACCGACTCTGGTGGGTCGGCCGGCGTGTCCGCTTGCAATTTCGAAAGCTCGGCGGCCAATTCAGGACCGGTCAGATCGGCGCGTGTGCTGAGCATCTGGCCGAGCTTGATGAACGTTGGTCCCAGCTCGGTCAATGCCATGCGAATTCGCACGGACGCCGACAGATCGACGAGACTCTGTCCCGTAGAACCGGTCACCAGGCTCTTAATGAACTCGGGCTGCCCCTCCGAGATCCATCCCGCCAAACCGTACTTGGCCAACGTGGCAATGATCTCTCGAAACCTATTCGCGTTGTTAACATATTGTGGAAGCGAAGTTAGCCGCATCAAAGTACTTTCCGCCAGGGTTTCATCATGCCAGAAATGACGTCAGAGCAGAACGCCTTTGTTTTATAGCCAACTGGAACCTACGTCAATCAGACGACCGCAACACCCTGTCCGGGTTGCGGATTTGATCACAACCTGTCAGCAGCCCGAATGCATCAGTGCATTTCACGAAATAGCGTGACCGTAACGTTGCACATTTAACAGAAGACAGAAGAAAGCAAGTCCTCTGTTGGCTCCCGTTCACAGTGTACCACGATAGCTTCATCGAATTCGGCATTGTGAAAGGATACCCGGCCCGGTGAATGGCACTCTGGAAACCACAAAAGGTGGCCCGACGCCAAGGGGTGGTTTCCCGCGGGGGTCCGAAGGACGGTACAGCATCATTTTGCGTGTCATTCACTGAACCAACGTGGCGCGGTCTGGGTGGACGTTGCTTCGCGAATTGGTTCAAATACGTTTTGATGCGCAGCCTCATCCAGCTTCAGCTAGCAAACAAGATGGTCAGTGCTATGAAAGAAGAGAAAGAGTCGAAGATGATCCGTATTTCAATTCTGATCGTAAGCGTCTTGACCGTGGCAACGCCTGCATTCGCGCTGCCCCCGGAAGATCAGGCGATGCTGGATCGCCTTCTTCTTTCACGTGTTCGTGCCATGGTCGTGAATACGGTGTTGGTGAAGCAAGGCGAGCCGCGCGCGCGTATCGCCGCACCCCTGAACAAGCCATGGCATAATGCGGCCTTGCGCATCCAATCAAAAATCGAAGTTGTTACCGGAGTTCAACTTCCGATTGTCTCGGATGCACTTGTGCCCCCAGACGACTGCGGCAAAGACAATCGGATTGTCCTTGGCAATCTGCTCGTCTCGCCATCCTACGCCTATCTCTACCACAACTTCTTCGTCTGCGCCGACGGCGGATACACCGGTACGGCCGGGTTCGAACTGCGCTCGGTGCACGAACCTTTCGGGCCAGCCGGCAATGTCATCGCCCTGGGCGCCCAAGCCGATGCGGGACTTACGCGGGGTACGGATCGTTTGCTGGAGCTGATTGCCCGCCACGGTCGCAAAGGCGAACTGGTTCTCCCACGACTGCTCGAACTAGATCTACAGCAACAAGGGGCGAGAGTGCCGCCACGGAAACGGCTATCGACTTCGGACATTGCCGCCGGACAAGCGTTTCACGACCACGTCTATTCGCGGCCAGTAACTGAACGCGCAGCAGCACACCGCGTCGTTCGAGATGCCATGAGGTACCATCGCACGGGAGACGAGGGCCTGTTCGAGTTATACCGCTACGGAATCCTTCGTCACATTCAGTACTACAAGGAGAACGAGTTCATCAACACCCAGGGATTGGGCCGATACGATCGCGATTTCCGCGATTCCTGGACGTGGAAGTTCGTTGTCACTTGGGACTTGCTCGAAGAACACCCAAATTGGAGCGAGGCGGAACGGTTGTTGATCACCAACCACGTGCTCCGCTGTATCCTGGAGTGTAACGTCTACCAACATTGGATGGATAAGAATGCGGTAAAGGCATGGCGTGGTTTTGACGGCATTGTTCACAACCATCATAGCTGGCCGGGCCTGGCCAACTTATTTGGCGGCTGGTACTTCCAA
>JAJSAJ010000889.1 GCA_024274855.1 Planctomycetota bacterium
CATCGAGCATTGCAACAGACCAAAGGCCGGCGCACCGACGCAGCTCGCATGCTAGGTCTGAGCGTCCGCACCCTGCAACGAAAAATCAAGGAATACGGTCTCGATGTCTGAGCGCCGCGCAGGCAAAAACCGAGCGGTGATTTCTCACCGCCCGGCCTGAAAACCCTCGGTCCTTCCGTCCGCGAACGGCCGGCAGGAACGGCCCGAACCTGGGACGAACCCACAATTGACCGCGAGGTCTTGAACTCTTTACTAGCTCTTTACTTCGAACTCGGCATCGATCGGTTCATCCTCGGATCCCGGCTGCTCGGTCGCGCCACAGGCGCCCGAACCGCACGTCCCGGCCTGCGGCCCCGGCTGGGCTTGCTGGTACAAGACCTTGCTAAATGCCTGACCTGTTTGCTCCAACTGCTGCAGGGCCGCCTTAATGGCCTGGATGTCGTCACCCTTGGCCACTTCCCGAGCCTTTTCGATAGCGCTGCTTAACGGCTGCTTGTCCGACTCGGTCAACCGGTCGCCGTGCTCCGAGATCAGTTTTTCGAGTTGGAAACACTGCTGGTCGGTCTGATTGCGCAAATCAGCCAGCTCGCGCTTTCGCTTATCCTCTTCCGCATGCTTTTCGGCATCCTTTTGCATCTGCTCGATCTCAATGTCGCTCAATCCCGAGGACTGTTCGATACGGACAGAAGCCTCTTTACCAGTCGCTTTATCCTTGGCACTGACGTTCAGGATCCCGTTCTGATCGATATCGAAAGCGACCTCGATCTGCGGCACACCGCGGGGGGCGGGAGGAAGCCCTTCCAAATTAAATTGACCTAGCAGACGGTTATCCGCGGCCATCGGGCGTTCGCCTTGAAACACGCGGACCGTAACTGCCATTTGATTATCTTCCGCCGTACTGAAGACCTCCTTCTTCTCGATCGGTATCGTCGTATTTCGATCAACCAGTTTTGTAAAGACACCACCCTGTGTCTCGATACCAAGTGACAAGGGCGTCACATCTAGCAGCAAGACATCTTTCCGCTCGCCGGCCAACACACTTCCCTGGATGGCCGCACCGATGGCAACAACTTCGTCTGGATTCACACCCTGGTGCGGCTGTTTTCCAAAGAGCTCGGTCACCAACTGCTGTACTTTCGGCACTCGTGTCGAGCCGCCGACCAGGACCACTTCGTCGATATCGGCGGCAGTCAGTTTCGCGTCGGCCAGAGCCTGCTCGACAGGTTTCCGAACTCTATCCAGAAACGGATCGATCAGCTCCTCGAACTTCGAGCGAGTCAAGGTAACCTGAAGGTGCTTCGGCCCCGAGGCGTCCGCGGTGATAAACGGAAGGTTGATATCCGTTTGCGGTGTACTGCTTAGCTCGCGTTTCGCTTTTTCACACGCCTCTTGCAGGCGTTGTAACGCCATGCTGTCGTTGCGCAGGTCAATCCCCTCTTCACGTTTAAACTGGTCAGCAACATAGTGAATCAACACTTCGTCGAAGTCATCGCCGCCCAGATGCGTATCGCCGCTGGTGCTCAATACCTGAAACACCTTGGTATCGTCACCGCTTCCGCCGGCTACCTCGAGAACAGAAACGTCAAACGTACCACCCCCCAAGTCGAAGACGACGATCTTCTCGGCCTGTTTTCGATCCAGTCCGTAGGCGAGTGCGGCCGCCGTTGGCTCGTTGATGATCCGCATTACTTCAAGACCCGCGATTTGCCCAGCGTCCTTGGTGGCTTGACGTTGCGCGTCATTGAAATAAGCCGGAACTGTAACCACGGCCTTATTCACTTTGTGACCAAGGTACGATTCGGCCGATTCCTTGAGTTTTCGCAGCGTCTTGGCTGATATCTCCTGTGGCGTGTGGAGCTGGCCGTCAATGCGTACTTTGACATAGTCGCCTTCCCCACCAACCACCTCATACGGCACCATCTTCTCTTCCGATGCAACTTCGCTGTGGCGGCGCCCAACAAACCGTTTGATCGAGTAGACCGTACGAGTTGGGTTTGTCACTGCCTGTCGTTTAGCCGGCTCGCCAACCAATTCACCTTTATCCGTGAAGGCGACCACGCTGGGTGTCAGGCGGTTACCTTCGGCATTCTGGATTATCTTCGCCTCACCACCCTCAACAACAGCAACTACCGAGTTGGTTGTCCCAAGGTCGATACCGATAATTTTTTCACCCTTCATTGTGATTACTCCTTGTATTGCTAATCTTTCTGTGTAACCGTTCACGGAATGTAGGCCGCCGGTTCGCTTCCAAGGGGTCAGACCCATTTTCGGCGACAAAATGCGATCGCGTAAAGAAGCGCTTTCTCCACCGAAAATTGCGTCAGACCCCAGCCGCGTGAACGGCTACCTTTCTGTTTAATGAACTGTGTCATACGGACCAGAGTGCCTTGCCCGCAGGCGACTCACGAACCGGGCGTGCACTCGGAAGGTCCACCTCATCCGGGCCTATACGCCTGCAACAATGTGAACGGCTTCAATAGTTCGCAAAGACCGTGCCAAACATTGGCCCTTCCCGGATTTCGAGCGATTTTCTGACGGATGTCGCAAACAAGGGCCGGTTTCTGCATAACCCCAATCAGAATTGCCCGCTGGGACCGAATGGACGCAATATAAGAGGGCGAATATTCGACGAATCGACTGGCGGCCCTAGTGCCAGACGACAACTTGGCCGGTCATCCGACGACAATCTGGCTAGCCCGCCGGCAAGTCGACCCGATGTGACATTCAAGCGGGAGGGCAAGTTGGCAGGAGAAGGGGCAGGAGACCAATCCACACCTATTTTCGCTAACCTGCTGCGATAACGGCAAACGGCCAAGCAGTACTCTGCCGGTCATTCAGACTCGGCATCGCCGCTTGGCCGCTTCTTCAGTCGACTGTCGGTTGTTGTGGATCCAGTCTCTTCTCGGTCCCTAGGCGTCGACTCGTACCTCGATTCGTTTTGCTTGTGCATCTCCCCTTTTCGGCAAATGCACCTCGATCACACCGCTGTGATAGCGAGCCTTGATTTCATCAACATTGACGCCTTTGGGCAGGGTAACCGTCTGGGAGTACTGTCCATATCGATAGCTACTTCCTTCTCGGCCATTCTTGGCTTCTTTTGTCTCTGCTCGCACGGTCAGCGTATTGCCACTGATCTTCACGTCAAAATCATCCGGCTCAAAACCAGGACCCTCCGCCTGGAAGAGATACTCGCTACCACGATCTTCCAGTTCAATATTCCAGCTCCCGCGCGACCAATCCCACATGTTCAATGAGGGCCATTGGCCCGCGAAGCTGTTCTCAAAAAAACGTTCCATCAGCATATCGAACTCATCGCGGATTCGATTCATCGGCACATCCCCAGGTCCTCGATCCGCTTGGACTTTGAGGTTACCGTTGTGCCGTTTTTTCCAGGGGATCAAGTTGAACATGATCACCACCTCCTTCCTTCACGTCAAACGTAGCTCAAGGCAAAGCGGGGGGGCAGCACGGGGGCGAACCAGATCTCGACGAGTCTTGTCACGTCCAACGCCGCTCCCGATTGCCCGCCCCCGCCATTCGCCCAACACTTCAAATCGCTCGACAACATCAAGACGGCGGAAGAGGCCAGTGTTCTGCCCCATCCGCTACCGAGTCGACGTGACTCACGACTTGACATTGATACGTCGCGGCTTGACCGCTTCGATTTTTGGAAGGTGAATCGTCACGACACCGTTATTCATCTCCGCGGAGATCTTCTCGGCGTCGATCACCTCACCAACCGTAAACGATCGATAGAAGTCACCAATACCATACTCGCCAAACAGGAATGTAATATTCTCGTGGCGAGCGGCGACCTTACCATGGATCGTCAGCTCGCGATTCTCGAATCGAATATCAAGATCCTCCGGAGCAACGCCCGGCATATCGCCATACAGGACCAATTCGTCATCGGTCTCCCAAATGTCGAAACGAGGGCTATAGCTCACGCCATTTCGGGTACGCTCGACACCAGCAACTTCGTTGCCAGTTTCCGTCTTCATAAGTGTATCGGTCATCGGTTGAATCTCCTTCTTTTTCGCCATATTCTCTGGCATCGGTGATTGTCGAACACGGGTCGCTCTCGCCGACGGACACGGCCTATCGCCGTTGTATATGTCCCTTCGAGCCATCGCTAACGGGCCGGCGATCTCGCCGTGACTCAGCTGGCCTTCACTTCGATCCGGCGAGGCTTAACCTCTTCCTTCTTTGGCAAGGAAATCGTTAAGACGCCGTGCTTGAACTCCGCAGTCACGTGGTCAGGATCGACATCCTGCGGAAGCTCGATCATGCGGCTGAAGGCACCATAGCCGCGCTCCTGACGATGCCAGGCACCGTTCTCCAGATCGGGCTGATGCCGCTCGCCCTTGATCGTCAACTGGTTCTCCCCGTTGACATAGATCTCAAGCTCATTCAGGTCGAAACCCGGAAGCTCCGCCTCGACGTACAAACTGTCGTCATCCTCCCAGAGATTGAGGGCCGGATAGACAGCCTGCGACAAACGTCGCGGTCCTGCCGATCCCCATCGATCAAACATCCGCTCCATCTCCTGCTGCAGTCGGGTCATCTCCGACCATACACCACCCAACGGTTGCCATCTGGTTGTTAACATGATCTTGACCTCCTTCTTGCCGTTGCTTATTGCACCAACGCAAAACGGTTACATTTTGAAAACAGACGCTCCGGTTTCGATCCCACGGACCATCAATCCGGAACCCGATTACATGCGCCCTTCAAGAAAGCAAGTGGCGTGCCAAGGGAAAAAGAATTGTGCCAAACAAAAGAAACCCGGAAGGGGAGAGCCTGCGAGGTGCGGGACAAGCGAATCAGACAGGCAGAAAAACGAATCGCGGCCACTTTGTCCGGCCAGGTTGTCCGGATCCGCTGACCAGTCTGTCATGGTGTCGGCCGGTAAACCACAACTCGGACCGGCCGGGACCGGCCGGAACCGGCCGGAACCACACAGGGCGGCCGGGCCGCAACCAACTCCCAGCTACCGCTCGGGTTCCAATCGCTCGCTCCCGAATAATCCGGGTTTGACGCCAAGCCGAAGGTGCCAGGTTCACTCGGATCCCGACGCCCCCCTTGTTGCTTCCAAGGGGTCAGACCCATTTTCGGCGACAAAATGCGTTCGCGTAAAGAAACGCTTTCTCCGCCGAAAATTGCGTCAGACCCCAGCGGCGTGAACGGCTACCCCGACGGCAACCGATGGCAGGGATC
>JAJSAJ010000890.1 GCA_024274855.1 Planctomycetota bacterium
CCACGGATGGCAAAGCGTCCCACGGATAAGAGGAGAATAGACCCACGGATGGCAAAGCGTCCCACGGATAAGAGGAGAATAGACCCACGGATGGCAAAGCGTCCCGCGGATAAGAGGAGAATAGACCCACGGATGGCAAAGCGTCCCACGGATAAGAGGAGAATAGACCCACGGATGGCAAAGCGTCCCACGGATAAGAGGAGAATAGGCCCACGGAAGAAGCCGCCTGCTTTAGCTGGCGGAGCAATCCCGCGGAACACCTAGCCGTGGGCCGGTGTGCGGTCGCGACCAAACGGTTACCCAAGAAAAAGAACAGCCTCGGCACCGAGGGGAGGCGCCGAAGCTGTCTTGTGGATCGAGTCCGTGTCAGGCGGACTCGATAGGTGTTTTACCCGGCGGCCGCGAGAGGCGGAGTGTCGCGGGATATGCGTACGGATCAACCGTTCTTCTTTTTCCCCCTCTTGCCTTTTTTGCCGCCTCGTTTCGGACCGTGTCCGAGGTGTGCTTTTTCTTTCTGTTCGGGGGTGAGCAGTGCGCCGATCTCCTTCTTTATGGTCCTCATAATCTCTTGCATTTCCTTGCGGGCAGCGGTTTGCTCGGGAGTCAAGTTCATTGCAGCTTGGATGGCCTGGCGAAGCTCTTTGCCTTTTTTGCCGGCAGCGTCTGCTTTTTGTTTGGCTTCTTTCATGGCCTCTCGCTGCTCGGCCGTTGGTTTGGCTTTCGCCTGCAATTCAGCAAGCTCCGGGCCGAATTTCTCTTTGAGCTGTTTAAGCTTTTCAACTTGGTCCTTGGTCAAGTCGAGGGCTTCCAGCTTCTTGCTCAGTTGGGCAATCATTCCGCCATGCTTTCCCTTTGCGGAATGCTTTTTCTTGCCATCTTTGGCCAGGACCGGGGCGGCGATCAAAGCGACTAGGGCCAGCATTAACAACACTTTCGGCACGCTTCTCATTGCATCTACCTCCAACAGGTGTGATTTGGGTCATCGGCGCTGATGGCTTGTCCTTGCCGGACGCCGCCCCGGTTCATAGGCCGGTCCGATATCCATGGCCGGCAGTTCAACAAAAAAGTACGAGTGACTCGCTGCATTGTGGAGAATGGCAACGCCATGTCCTAGGGTTGCTTGGCAGGTTTCTTCGTTCTCGATTTCTTACGTGTCCGATTTGTGATCGCATCGAGTCGCCGATCGACTTCGCTTGGCCAGTCGCTGTTCAATCGCTCGATTTGCGAATCGAGTCTGTGAATCCGCTGACCGAGTCGTTTTCGTTCTTGAGTAAGCAATTGTTTTCGGATTTCAAGAAGCTCCTCGATCGATTTGCGCAAGTCGGTTCGCAGAGTGTTGCTGTCGTCGAACCGCAATTGTGCTGCGAGCAGTTCGATGTGCGACTTGACTTGCCACGCATGAAGTTCTAATTGATAGCGCTGTCGATCACGTTTTCTTATGCCAGCCAGGCGTTGGCTCGTGCGAAAGAGGTCCGCGACGGCTCGGCCGTATTGTCGCGGGCGGTGCTCCTTTAGATAGGTCAGCAGCTCGGCCAACTCCGGTCCGTGTTGCTGTACGAAAGACGTTGCCGCTGTCTCTTGCTCGGGTGTGAGGCGTGTCGTCTGTTTCGCCGAAGATTCATCTCGTGTGTGGGCCGGTGACGTTTGTCCCGTCGTCTTGGCCGCGGCTCGACCTGGATCGTGTGGCCGAGGAGCCGGCGGAGCGGTCTCGGCCGTTGCGATCAGCAGTATGGGGGCCAGGCGGGCCACGAATCCAATCATCTACAGTTCCTTCATCACGTTGTCTTCGCCATCATTCGTCTGCCGGATCAGGCCGCCCACAGCCTGGTGAATCCATGATTCCGAGTCGTCAATTGCAGTCAACTCGATGTCCACGATGTCAAGGTCCGTTTCAGCGATGGGGGTATTCCTTGCGTCAGGACCTAGCTGTTCGGACGGCCAAAGCGGATTATCCAATGCATTGTGGGTCTCGGACCAAGTGATTGCAAGCTGGCCGATCGTTGCGTTGTGTTGCGGGTGTGACTGTGTCCGTGTTGGTTTTGGGCGAGGCAATTGGAACATGGCGACCGCAATTGCGACGCAGATCGCCGTTCCCATTGCTATCCATGTCGTGCCGGCACGCCACTGGTGCCGGTTGTCTTCGTCCAGTGGAATCGAATGATACGTCCCGGTGTTGTATTCCGATTCGATCACCGTGATACTCTGTGTCAATTCAACGGCCTGGGCAACCGCCTCGCGCGCCGCCTGGTCGTCCTCGAGCTGTTGTTCGAATCGCTTGGCCTCAGCCTCGGTCAAATCGCCCGTGACGTATCGAATTGCCTCCCAGCCGATGTCCTCTTGCTCGTTCATCCGGCCCCTTTCGCCCTGGTCCCACTTCGTCGCTCGCACCACGACTAGTCGGATGGTGTCAATGCCAATCGCAATTTACCCATCGC
>JAJSAJ010000891.1 GCA_024274855.1 Planctomycetota bacterium
GAACATCCGCAAAGTGGATGAGCTTCCTTACCAATGGCTTGAAGTCGCCAAACTTCTCGGCAAGAACGACGCCGAGTCCGAGCATTGGAACGCTGTGGCCGACCTCTTGACCGATTTGCGATTCCTCGAAGCCAAAGCCGATGCTCAACCATGATCTTCGATCTTGCTGAAGACTTCTCCGATGCTCTCGCCGAAATGCCCGACGGTCACCCCAAGCGGCAGATTCTTCGCCTTATGGAAGAAGCCATCCGCCGGGACATGCATTTCGTTGATCTATATCCAACAACGCTTTTCCAGTGTCTTTGGAACACCTGTTGGTGGTACGATTGCAGTGAAGCGCCACACCACTACGATCCACCCAAAGAGGGATGGCTACCCGATGGCCCGCCTTGGGAGGCTGCGGGGCCAAAGCTCTTCGTGGAAGCGGAAGCGTGGGAGCGGCTCAAGGAAACACTGACGCCCGGCTTCCCCTGGTTTCGCTCACGCCGCCCTCCCTCCGTGCCGTTGAACGGATCGCGGCGCTCGGTTCGTCCGATCGCTCCACCACCGCACGCTCTCGCGGCAATGCCGGACAGACGCCTTCTGGTGGTGGTTTCACTGCACGATCTGGTTGTCCTCGATCCGCTTGCCCCTGAAGTCGAGCGAGCGTTTGAGATTTCCCTTCGATCGCCCGAGGGGACGCTCGCGACGACCTCGGACGTCCGGCGGCCGGAGTGCGTATGGCTTGGCAATTCGAGGATCGCCACATTGGACGGCGAGACGGACCGAATTCGGATCTGGGATGTGCGCTCCGGCACATTGCTCAACGAGCTTTCCCTGGACATCGTTTCGAATTCTACTGAAACCAACATCGCTTGGTCCGGTCTGACCACGTTACGTTCCAGCCAACTCCTGGCCGCATCGCGTGTCTCTCCACTTCAGTTCACCTGGAATCGGGACAATACGCAAGCCATGCCGGTCAGGCTGGAAGGTCCTTCGGCCCCGCATTCGATGACATCTGTCTGGTCGACGAAAACGGGAAGACCGATTGCAGTACTGCGACCCGGCCGAGCGTGCTCGGCCGTCTCCCTGTCGAGCAACGGCAATCTACTCGCAATCGCCTGGGACAGAAGGGTTGTCGTTTACTATATTGGCGATAGCCTCGAACCGGACGAACTGCTTTCCGAGGCAACCGCCCTGCCGCTGGATATCGATCTTTTCGACGCGACGTCGCTTTTTTGCTGCGAATTGCACGGGGCCGAGGTCGCTGCAATGCGATTCATGAACGACGGACGACGTCTGGCCATCGTCGAACCTTACGGGGGCATCGAACTGTATGATGTCTTTTCCGGCGAACGCCTCTGGCGTGTACAAGCCGGCCGTAGCATCTTCTCGAAGAGTGAAGTTGCCGATGTGACGGTGGCGGGTGACGATTCGTTTGTCTCGTCCATGTGGCGCAAACTGGTTTACCTCGTAAACACTTCCGATGGCACCGTTCGTTCCGCTCTGCCTGGCGCCCGGTCCGACGTGGAAAACGCTGTCGTTGTGGGCGGGTCAGCCTGTGTCGCTGCGTTGACCGAGAGAGAACTTTGCGTCTGGGAGGCTGCGAATCGAGCTTTCCCCTACTTCCTGAAAGGAACCGGCGATTCCGGTTTCGCGATCTTCCATCCGACGACCGGGCATCTTGTCAGCGAATGTCCCAATACGATCATCTGGTGGGATGTGGCCACCGGTCGAATGGTGAGGGAAGAGCCGCGAGACATGGCGAAATGGCTGACCGAAATCGTCGGCACATACGACGGCAAGACTGTCGTTATCAATACTTCCGACAAGCCACCGGTTTCGATCCCTGGAATCGAACTCATCGAAGGTAGATTCGCGCAGATAGACGAAAGGGTCTTGCTCTGCAACGACTCGCGATCGATCGGGTGGCTCCCGCGTCTTCGGTTTTTCACGAGTCATCCGGACGGAAACCTCATCGCCGGATCGGTCGGTAACGACGTCTGCTTGTACGAATTCGTCGACGAGGCTGAGTGGCACATCGCTCGCATGAGGGCAGCCACCCAATGGCTCTTGGCATAGCAGAATTCGGTTCCTTCAGCGAGCACTTCAGATGCACGGCAAGTGATTTCACAACGATTGAAGTCAACGCTGTGCTCGATATTGTCACGTACCTACTCGAAAACCATCTGCGCAAGGGAAAGCTCATCCGCCGCTTGTTGAGAAAGTTCTGCGCCGACAGCACGAATTCGGTCGTCTCGCCAATCAACAATGTCTGACACGGCTAGAACTTCTTCCATTTGATCCGTAATAATTGAAGAGAGGCCAATTGTGAACGCACATCGTTTGCTAACTATCCTTCTGCTAGTAGCGTCAAGCATTCCAATGTCCAATACGGGACTTCACGCCGCACCGAAGACCGCAGGGCCTTTGAAATGCGATGCACGGAACTCGCGTTACTTCGCAGACGCAACAGGCCGTACGGTCTGGCTGACAGGTTCGCACACTTGGGCGAACTTCCAGCAGCGGGGCGTCGAAGGGGAAACACCCGACTTCGACTACGATGGCTACCTGGACTTTCTCCAGCAACACGGCCACAACTTCATTCGGCTGTGGGTTTGGGAGCACGCCCAGTGGATGCAGTTCGTGGAAAAAGATGTGCCGATCCGGTACCGGCCGCTGGCCTACCAGCGAACCGGGCCGGGCACGGCCCTGGATGGCAAACCGAAATTCGACTTGACGAAATTCAACGAGCCGTACTTCCGGCGTTTGCGCGAGCGCGTGGAAAAAGCCAGGCATCACGGCATGTACGTGAGCGTGATGCTCTTTCAGGGATTCAGCCTGGACAAACGTCGCGGCAACGCCAAGGCAAAGATGGGTAATGCCTGGCTCGGGCACCCAATGAATGGTGCGAACAATATCAACGGGATCGACGGCAATCCCAGTGGCGACGACACGGGGCACGAAGTCCATGAACTCCGGGTTCCGAAGGTCACACGATTGCAGGAGGCATTAGTGCGCAAAGTGATCGATACCGTGGGCGATCTGGACAACGTGCTCTGGGAGATCGGCAACGAGTGCCATACCGGTTCGGTTCCGTGGCAGTACCATTTCATCCGCTTCATCAAGGCAAACGAAGCGACGCGCCGAATGCAACATCCCGTGGGAATGACCGGCGCGCCGATCGGCACCCGCGAGCTGATGGCCAGCCCGGCCGATTGGATTTCGCCGCCGGGTCGAACATGGTTGACGGCCCCGCCGGTCAATGACGGCAAGCGAGTCATCCTCGTCGATACCGATCACTGCGCGCCGTGGGACCACGAACCGGACTGGGTATGGAGAAATCTGTTCCAAGGCAATCAGTTTTTGCTGATGGACGGTTATGTCGACTACCGTCTGGGATCGGTCGCGCGGCCGAAGGTCCAGTTCGAACCGGTACGACACGCGATGGGACGCGCCCGGGCGTTTGCGGACAGGATCGATCTGGGAACGATGGTTCCGCGCCCCGAACTGGCCTCGACAGGCTACTGCCTGGCAAACACACCCAACCGTCCGGCGCAATACGCGGCGTACGTACCGAAAGGCCGGAAGGTGACGATCGATCTGAGCGAGGCCCGAGGGACATTGGCGGTCGAGTGGATCTCGGCCGACACGGGAAAACGACAGACTGCCCCGCCTGTACCCGGCGGCAGCAAACAGCGTCTGCGCAGCCCCTTTTCCAGCGCAACCGTCTTGCATTTGACCGAGAAAGCCGAATAGCCTTGACGGGAACAACAGCAATTCCCGCTGGTAGGCACCACCACGCCAGCACGAGTCTCGTATTCTCCAGTTGTGTCCTCGCAGGCAGATTTCCGGTTCAGATCGCCGTCCATCACGGTAAAATCGGCAGTTTGTACAACTTGAGAATACCTAAA
>JAJSAJ010000007.1 GCA_024274855.1 Planctomycetota bacterium
AAATACTCAATAGCGGATAGACCAGCAACGGCATCAGGACCAGCGTGACGACCGTTCGACGATCTCGCAGTGTTTCACGTAGCTCTTTGTGCGTCAGTCGCATCACACGCCGAAACGTTCGAATCGGTGACGCCGTGCCCGTCCTGAAACTCATGGCGTCAATTCCCTGTCGTGCGGATCATCCTGGGCTACTTGTAAAAACATGTCGGTCAATGATTTGCAACCAGTCAGCTGTTGCAACTGGCCAAGCGTGCCCTCGTGCGTTAAGCGGCCTCGGTGCAATAATCCGAAGCGGTCACAAAGCCTCTGAGCTTCATCGAGCCGGTGCGTGCAGACAATGATCGCCTTGCCAACGGACCGCAAGTGCCGGACATAGTCGAAAATGACCTTGCTGCCCAACACGTCAAGACCGCGAGTCGGTTCGTCCAGCAGCATGATCTGCGGGTCGTGGATCAACGCGCGGGCCAAATTCACACGCTGCTTCTGGCCCGTACTAAGTGTGGAACACCGCTGGTCGATGAACTCGGTCAGACCGAGCAATCGGGAGATCCGTTGCAACTGCGGAGCAACGTCGGCGGACGGAACATCGTACAGGTCGGCACAATAACGCAAGGTCTCTCGCGGAGTTAGCCACGGATAGACACCTGCACTGGCCGAGACGACGCCGATCCGGCTCTTGACCAGATCGGGGTGGTCAGTCGAACGCAAGTTGTCGATCTCGGCATATCCAGACGTTGGGCGCAAGACGCCCAGTATCATCCAAAGCGTCGTCGTCTTTCCAGCGCCGTTCGGACCCAACAGCCCGTAGACTTCTCCCGGTACAACACGAAAATCCAGATGATCGACAGCAACAATCGTTTTTCGACCGATTGAAAAATGCTTCGTCAGCTGGACAACGGAAATCATGAATGTACCGCACCAAGTGAAAACCAAGGGGCTGCCGCGTCACGCAGCCGAAAAAACGAGGAAAAGAGCCGCCATCGAAGAGCCGCCATCGACTTGGGTCGCGCCAGCCAAGTCCGGTCCGAATCCTGCTCGAAGTGCGCGGCGCGGCCAATCGACACGACGCTCATTGTAGCGTCCGTGTTTCGATCGGGAATGCGTTTCTGGGCCGGAATCGGCCGCATAAGTGGGGTGCCACACGTTTTCGCGTCAACCCACGCCGCTCCAGCCCCCCCGCTGGAGACGGCAAGACACCGCGTATCGGCCCCGCTTATCCAGACCCTGTCTGCCCCGGCCAGTCGGGCAGGCAACAATAAACCCACAAAATATTGAGAAATCGCTTCCCCCGGTGCTCCAGCGAACCACGGCGCCCAGTAGAATTGGTATTCGATGCGCATTACCCGGCGCAACCCGTTCGGCCGCGAGCCGAATCCGAAGGTTTTTCCACAATCCCCAAGCGAAACGTTGGGATTTGCTTGCGGTTTGATAATAATAGAAAAGCACGCGTTTTCGGGACGTGATGTGCGCGGATGCCTCCTACTGCCCCACCCAAAAAGAGGAGGCATGGCTGTGACTTCATGAGGGAGCCTGGCTTGGGGCCGAATGCACCGTAGCCCACTTTCGCTCGGTCGCAAACGTTGACCTTGCAGGGATGCGCCGCGCTGATACGCCACTGGGCGGACTAGCTGCTTTGCAAAAGCTGTTTTCTTAGAGAATGGCCTGTTAATTAGAGGTGTCTGAATTGACTACGCAACATGTTGGAAATGGCAACGTGGCGACGCGAATTACCGCGCTCCTGGTTTTCGGAGTCTGCTTGGTCACCGCCGATATTGCCCGAACTGCCGAACCGGCCTTTGTGGGCGTCTTGGCGCTGGCCGTCGAGGATGGGACGGCGAAGCAGCTTGGCTTGAGTCAGGATGTGCGTCAGAAGTTGCTTCAGCTGATTCAGCAACGAGAAAACAAAGCGGTCAGCCTGGCGTTGGAAATCAAGGACCTTCCTCCCGAGCAGCGAACGAAACGTCTTGCACCGTTTGTTGCGGAATCGGAGAAGCTGGGCCTTGCGCTGTTGACCGTACAGCAACGAAGTCGCCTGGACCAGATCCGCGTTCTTCGTGCCGGCATGGCAAGTCTGGCCCGGCCGGAAATGGCCGTGCTGCTGAAATTGGACGATCAACAGAAAACCGAGATCCAGCAGTTGCTTGAGCGTCGAGCCCAAGCAATGCGCGAAGGTGGAGAGAAACAACGAACGTTTGCACGCAATACCTATGAACGGCAGTTACGCGAGCTGCTGACCGACAGCCAAAAGGCGAATTGGGACCAGTTGGCCGGCCTGGGATCAGGTCCTGCTGACAGCCCGTCGGCATCGAACAGTCCGATCCAACGGCCAGCGGCCACGCCAACCGACAAGCCAACGGCGGAACCGACTGAACCACAGCCTGCAGTGCCCGCTCCCGTGCCAGCGGAAACCACGCCGCAGATGACACAGCCCGCAACACCGGATGCGGGGACCGCGCCGACCGAGAAACCGATTGCCAAACCGCTCGAGTCCCAGCCGTCGCCTGGGACGGCAACGCCCGTGCCAGCGGAACCCAAGCCGGAAATGACACAGCCTGTAACACCCGAGGTGCAAGCACCAGGCACGGCAACATCCGATCCTGAAACTGCGCCGGCAGCGGCGCCATCTGTAAAGCCGGGCGAATCGAAGACGGAGACCGCCGCCCGTAAGCCGGGGGCGGCGGCGAACCCGACCGCTTTGGGGGCGAGTCCATCGGTAAGTACGCAGTCGGGACCGGTCAAGCTGCGGTTCAATTTCCGGTTCCAGCCGTGGAAAGACGTCCTTGACTGGCTGGCTGAAACAGCGGATCTGTCTTTGCAGTCCGACATCATTCCCGAAGGCACGTTCAATTATTCGGACTCGCGCGCCTACACGCCGACCGAGGCAATTGACCTGATCAACGGGGTTTTGCTGACCAAGGGGTATACGCTCGTACGACGTGGACGGCTGTTGAATGTGATCAACCTGGCGGATGAAGTGCCCGATGTGTTGGTTGAGTTTGTACCGGTCGAGAAACTGGACGAACGGGGCGAGTTCGAGTTGGTGAAAACGGTTTTTCACTTAGCGAAAATGGATCCGGCGGATGCGGAACGCGAGATCGGCCAGTTGCTTGGTGCGGGACGCAGCATGGTCGTGATGCCCAAAGCGCGTCAGATCATGGTCATTGAAACGGCCGGGAAACTGCGGACTATTCGCGAGGTGATCGAAAAGGCCGAAAATCCATCGCCGGATCAGGACAATCGGGTTACCGAGTTGAAGCTGGAACACGTGTCGGCCGAGGAACTTCTGGCAATCGCCAGGCCGCTGCTTGGGTTGGAAGAGGATCAGAACGTTGGCGACGGCATAAATATCGCCGTGGGTACGTTCGGGACGCGTTTGTTTGTCACCGGATCGCTTGACAAGATCGACGTTCTGCAAGATGTCGTACAACGGGTTGATAAGGAAGGGGATACAAGTGGAAGCGTTTCATCCGCGGCGGAACAGCCCCAGTTGATGACCCATCCGATCTTGACAGCCGATCCGGACGAGGCGATGTCGGTGTTGCAGACCTTGCTGGCCGGCGAGCCGAACGTGCGTCTGGGGCTTGACCCCAAGACCAAAAAGATCATTGCACTCGGGCCCCCCTCAGTCCACAAGACGATCATCGAAACGCTGAGACAACTGGAAGGCGACGCGCCTGAATTGGAAGTTATTCAGTTGCATCGCATCGACCCGCAGCTTGCAGTGCTGACAATCACCAATTTTTTCGAGGGATCGGATGAGGACGAGACGTTAAAAGTCGACGCGGATCCCACGACAATGAAACTGTATGTGCGTGCGAAAAAATCGCAGATCGATCAGATCAAGCAGTTGATCGACAAGTTGGAGGGGCCTGCCGAACGAGCCAATGTGGGAGGCAATCTTCGATTCGTCCCGCTCGGGGGCTCTTCGGTCCGCTCCGCCGTCGATACCGCCAAGCGGCTATGGACCGGCAGCAACGCGATTCGTCTTTGCACTCCATCGGGGTCCGAGCCGAGTTTGTTTAACTTGCGTGAAGTGTCTCCGAACAAGGAATCCGGGCCACGGAAACCGAGTGATGTGAATGATCGTGCGCCAAGTGAAAAACCATCAGCATCACCGTCCGCGACGGTGCCGACAGCAAGTGATCATCGGTCTCCATCACAAGCCGCGGATCGGCACCGCGAAAAAATCGCCATGATGTCCGCTTCCAAATCGTTGATTCGATTTGCTAGCCGGCGACTCGAGACGCCCGACAATGTGGTGGCGGACGTTCCGAAACCGGCGGGAGAGACCGTCGTAACGAAACCAAGTGGCTCGGACAGCGAGATCCGTGTCGAAATCACGCCCAATGGAGTCCTGATCGCTTCGAATGATGTCGAGGCACTGAATAAGTTCGAAGAATTGCTGCGGACGGTCGCTGGGCCGCAAAGCATGATGTCAAACAGGTCGTTCACAGTCTATTTCCTGAAGTATTGCAAGGCGGAAACCGCTTCCCAGTTGATTCAAGAAGTACTCGGCGGAGGCGCGGAGGGCGGTGGTTCGCTGTTGGGCGACGTCGCGTCCGGTTTGCTCGGTGGCGGAGGAGGAATCCTGGGCGCGCTGATGAGTGGCGGCGGAGCGTCCGGTGGCGGAACGACAACCGTGCAAGGGACTGGGCCGATCAGCATCGTGGCCGACGCGAGACTGAACTGTCTGCTGGTTCAGGCAATCCCGACCGACATCCAAATGGTTGAGGAACTGCTGAAAGTAATCGACCGTGAAGGGAGCATCACGGACGTGCAAACTCAGGGGAAACCGTACGTCATTCCCGTACTGCATGTTCCGGCGGAAGAGGTCGCCAATGTCGTGCGCGAGGCATTTGCCGGTCGCATGGCCACGAAGTCATCGGGTGGGCAGCGTGGACCGAATCCCGTCGAGTTGATTCGCGCGCTACGTGGTGGCCGTGGACGTGGTGGCAGCACCGAAGCGAAGAATGAACCGCCGAAAATGACGCTTACCGTCGACGTGCGAAGCAACTCGCTCATTTTGCTGGCCCCCGAACCACTTTACGAGCAAGTGCGAACCCTGGTTACTCAGCTGGATCAGGCGGGGCTGGATCAGGCCGAAGAAGTGCAGGTTGTCTCGCTGCAACGGGCGAATCCGGAGGCGGTCCAAAAAGTGCTGGCGGCGATACTGCAGTCGACCAGCCAGTCGAAAAGTCCGACCAGCAGCCGCTCGT
>JAJSAJ010000892.1 GCA_024274855.1 Planctomycetota bacterium
CACCGCCACCGAAAACACCGCCACCGAAAAACACGACATCTTCTCAGACGCCCTCCAGCGGTTGGATTCCGCCGCCGAATTCGCCAACATCGACGCCGAAGCACTGGAGAAGCTGCGCTATCCTAAGTCGATCTTGCAGGTGTCGATTCCGCTGCGAATGGACGACGGCGCCTTGCGTATCTTCCAAGGTTACCGTGTGCGATACGACGACACGCGTGGTCCGACCAAGGGCGGCATCCGCTTTCATCCGAACGTGAACCTCAGCGAAGTGAAGGCCCTGGCCTTCTGGATGACCTGCAAATGTGCGGTGGTTGGCATTCCCTTCGGAGGCGGGAAAGGCGGCATTATTGTCGACCCGAAAAAACTTTCGCGAATGGAACTGGAGCGGCTGAGTCGGAGGTTCATCTACAGAATTGCAGACTTCATCAGTCCGGAAACCGATATTCCGGCGCCCGACGTCTACACCAACGCCATGATCATGGGTTGGATGATGGACGAATACTCAAAAATATGCCGCCGAAGCACGCCCGACGTAATCACCGGCAAGCCAATTCCTCTGGGTGGCAGCTTGGGCCGCGACGACGCAACCGGCCGCGGCGCGTATTACTGCATTAAGGAGTTGGAAAGAATCAAAGGCTGGCAGCCGGCCGATATTTGCGTTGCCGTGCAAGGTTTCGGCAATGCGGGGCGGCACGTCGCGAGGTTGTTGCATGCCGACGGCTACCGCGTGGTCGCGGTGAGCGATTCCCGTGGCGGCGTGCACCATTCCGAGGGTCTTGATATTCCCAGTCTGATCGAAACCAAGAATCGAACGCGAAGCCTCAACGCCGTTTATTCGGCAGGATCTGTTTGTGATTGCCCGGTTTGTGGCTCGGAGGGGCCCCAGTGCGAAGAGTGCCATTGCGGCGATCACGACGGCCCCAAGGATGGAAAAATCAGCAATGCTGAACTGTTGGAGCTTGATGTCGATATATTGATTCCCGCCGCGATGGAGAATCAAATAACCGTGGAGAACGCCAGCCGGATCAAGGCGCCCGTGATTGTTGAAGTGGCGAACGGTCCCACCACCACCGCCGCCGACGAAATTTTATCCAAGCGGGGCGCGCTCGTTGTGCCCGATATTCTCGCCAATGCGGGCGGCGTTACCGTGAGCTATTTCGAGTGGGCCCAGAACCGTGCGGGGTACTACTGGACAATCGACGAAGTGCAAGAGCGTTTGCATCGCATCATGGCTCGAGAGTTCAACTCGATCTACGAACTGATGACCAAGCATGGAATCGACATGCGAACCGCGGCGTACGCCCAGGCGTTGAACCGCATCAGTGAAGCGATTGAATCGCAGGGCACCGCCCGATATTTCTCCAACGGCGTGGTTTCGAAGTAGGGATGCGAGCGGAATCAGCACTATTGCTAACGCCGTTTCGACCATTCTGCCCGGCATTCTGCTTGGGGCAAGAAGAAATGGATCACGGCTCTCATCCAACGACACGGATAGACCAAGCTGCTAGTGGAGCAACGGAGACAGAGCCGAGAATGAACGTATCCCAATTACTCGTAAAATGCCTCGAACAGGAAGAGGTCGCGTACATTTTTGGAATACCGGGGGAGGAGAATCTGCTCCTCTTGGATGCGCTCATCGATTCCCCAATTCGATTCATCACCGTCAGGCATGAACAGGGCGCGGCGTTCATGGCCGACACCTACGGACGGCTCACCGGCAAAGCGGGCGTTTGTCTGGCGACGCTCGGTCCTGGCGCCATTAATTTATTGCTAGGCGTCGCCAATGCGCAGCTAGACAGCCACCCGCTGGTGGCGTTGGTCGCTCAAGGGGGCGTCAATCGGAGCTACAAGGAATCGCATCAGATTGTTGATCTGGACACCATGTTTCGGCCGGTTTCGAAATGGAACGGCGCCGTGATAGTTCCTGAGTCGACGCCGGAAATCGTCCGCAAAGCTTTCAAGATTGCGCAAACGGAGCGCCCCGGGGCCACGGTCATCATTTCGCCCGAAGATGTGGCGGCTGAGCCGGTCTCGGCGGCGCCATTACGCATTAACGTGGTTCGCGATAGCGCGCCTTCACGGGCGCAAATCATGCGCGCCCGAGACATCATCAACGGCGCCTCGAACCCCATTGTTATTGCCGGCGCCGGTGTTTGCCGCGATCGCGCTTCGGAAGCTTTAATTCGCTTTTCGGAGCGGACGAACATTCCCGTCACGACCACGTTTCTGGCCAAAGGCGCCTTTCCCGACAACCATGCCAACGCGCTCGGCACGATCGGGTTCATGCGGCGCGATTATGTGAACTTCGGCCTGGACAAAGCCGATGTCGTCATTACCGTGGGCTATGATTTGGTCGAATACTCACCCGCGCGTTGGAATCCTCAGGCAGATAAGAAAATCGTTCACATACATGGCGCCCCGGCCGAAGTAGATGCACATTACGGCTTGGAGGTGGGAATTCAGGGCGGCATCACCGAATCGCTGACACAACTCGCTCAAGAGACGGAGGCCTTGAAATGTTGCCGCGCGGTCGATTCCACGATCCGGAAACTGCAAGCCGACGAATTTGAACGCGGCCAAACCGACGATTCGTTTCCTCTCAAGCCGCAACGCATCGTGGCCGATATTCGAGCCGCCATGGGCGACTCCGACATCGTCTTGGCGGATACCGGCGCGGCGAAAATGTGGATGGCCCGACTCTACCCCTGCCACCAGCCGGAAACATGTCTTATATCCAATGGCTTGGCCACGATGGGCTTCGCCCTGCCGGGCGCGCTCGGCGCCAAACTGGCGCACCCCAATCGAAAAGTATTGGCCTCGATGGGAGATGGCAGCTTCTTGATGAACTCACAGGAAATCGAAACCGCGATGCGGGAAGGAATCCATTTCGTCATCTTGATTTGGGTCGATCAGCAGTATGGACTCATCAAGTGGAAGCAGGAGTTGGAATTGGGGCGTTCGGCATTCGTCACGTTCGGCAACCCCGATTTCGTCAAACAGGCTGAAAGTTACGGCGCCCGCGGCTATCGGGTCTCGGCTGCGGAACAGCTCTTGCCAATGTTGCGGGAATCACTCGCGGCGAATACGGTTTCCATCATTGAATGC
>JAJSAJ010000893.1 GCA_024274855.1 Planctomycetota bacterium
AGCTGGGGCGGTTCTTGTCAAGGGATCCGATTGGGTATCGGGGGAGTGAGTGGAACCTCTTCGAGTACACGGTAGGAAAACCTGGATCTTCAACGGATCCTTTGGGATTTGTTGGAATTGATTGTAAGTGCTCGAAGTCTGGATGGGGTGTGTTGGAGTCATACTGGGCTTCTGTTGATTGTACCGGCCGCGCATCAACATGTTGCCCCTCCGCATGTGGAGAATGGTGGGGGTCAAACATTGTTTTCGGGCAAACCGTTTGGACAGGAGAGGGGAGGATTTCTGGGGCGTCCGATGACTGCTTTCGAACATCTTTGTGTCGCCGCGCAAGATGGGATACTCTGTCCGGTCTCAACTGTGTTGCATGTTGTATCGAACAGAATAGCTTGGATACGAAGGTGCAGATTGCGATAGGTGGCTTTGGTGTCTTACTTCGACCACCAGTCCCAAAAGCAATTGTCCTACCAGGCCAATCGTTAACCACGAGCTACTGGGTTCGTAAGTGTGTTCGCGGCGCGGCGTCACGGTCCGTGACGTTTTCAGTACGGATCGCAGGCAAAGTTGGTGTGGCAACCTTGATAATCGAAGGCGGATACGATTGCTGTGTAATTGCATGGTGTAGTAAACAATGCCTGTGGAACAGATAGATGATTCACCGTCGCGAGGCTCTATTTGGCATGCAGTGCTCCATCTTTCTCCCGGCAAAGTGCCAAAATGGCTCCTTGCGCAATCAATATGTGGCGGAATAGACTTGCTGACGGTTGTGGAAGCAGTGGTTATCATCACGATTGTCGCTAAAACACGCGAAAGTGCTCTGCTAGCCATGGCACTCGGTGTTGCGTTGCTGGCATTCTTCTTTTGTGTCCATATCCCGTTTTCGTCAACGGAGTACCGAGCACGGCGGTTACTCCGTATGAACAAAAGGAGGCCAGAAAAAGGCAGGAGCACGCAGTAAGAAGCCGGTTTCCCGCACCTCCGTTTTCAAGCTCCTGAGAAACCGTTCCCAAGAAGCGGGAACGCGGTCAAGCCGTAACGTCACCACGTCGAATGCAGACGAACGTTCCCAAGAAGCGGGAACGCGGTTGTTCCTCCGGACAGGGGTAGGAAAGCAGTTGGGCCATGACGGTAAGGAAGGCGCGTGGCGCAAGCGACAGGGAGTAACAGCCAGAATCGCCAGTGACTCTATACTAAAGGGGAAAAGTAACGCGCGGGTCTTCTCCCCCGAAGCGCGCCGGAGCGAGGCGGAGCGGCGTTCGGGCAAGCGCGACACCGTCCGGCGCGTTGCCCAGCACACAATCGGTGACAGAAGGCAGTCATGTCAGTCTTTTTCCCCTCCGCACGTACGAACCGCCAGCCCGGTGGGCTGGCGGTCGATTCTCTTAACCGGCCGGTCCATGCTGCTGCCTTCCTGGTTCTTCCGTGGCCGACGTGTCCCGCCAAGATGCTCCATCGCCGACTTGCAGACCGCGCAATGCCGAGGCCGTTTCAAGCGCTCGGCCCATTGGCGCCGATGATGCTCGCGGCACTGCGGACAATGGCGGTTGCCGCACGAGTTGAAATAG
>JAJSAJ010000894.1 GCA_024274855.1 Planctomycetota bacterium
CGGTTCAACACGAACGAATTGCGGTCAGTTGGCTTGTCGTCGCAGAAGGCGTCCTACGTGGCTGACTTGGCAGCCAGCGTCAGCAACGGCACCGTGGAACTACGGCAGATCGGGCGATTGTCGGATGCGCGAGTGGTGGAGGCACTCACCCAGGTCAAAGGGATCGGACGCTGGACGGCTCAGATGTTCTTGATATTCTCTTTGGGCCGTCCCGACGTGTTCCCCCACGGCGACTTGGGCATCAGGACCACCATCCGTGATCACTATGGATTGGAGGATCTGCCAAACAAAACAACGAGCCACTCCATTGCCGCTCCGTGGCGCCCTTACGCTTCGGTGGCAAGCTGGTATTGCTGGCGGTCGCTGGATCTGGCCAGGAATACGGAGACGGTGGCGAAGGGGTATCCGTCGTAGGCCGCTGGGGCCGGTGACTGCCGACAGTAAATTCAGGACAACGCCCACCAAGGAGAAACGAAGCATGGATTCGATATGGAGACAGAAGGGAGCCACGCTGAGTGACAAGTCCGCTCGGCAGGAGTTTGGCTTGACTCAGGATGAACTTTTTGCGGCCATGCGTGCGGGCAAGTTGCAGTTTCGGGAAAGCAGCATGCACGGCAACCCATGGTTTCGGCTGCTGCGGCACGAAGTCGAAGCCCTAGTCAAGGAGAAGAGCGGTAAAGACGGGCTGCATAAGAAGAAGCTCCAGAAAGAGTTGGCCGACCTTGACAAGGAAACGAGGAAGATCAAGACTCGGTTGAAAGCCATCGAACGACGGCGGGCCGAATTGACGAAAGAAATTGACGGATGATGCCGAAATGACCGGCAAAACCTTCTTGCAGCTCGGCGATGAGTCGGGTTTTGTGACAAATCAGGAGGAGAAGCCGACACGGAACTGCCCGCCACCGCAACGCCATGGAAATATTGTCATGCCAAGCAAGAAACGGAACCCGCTCACATCACCGATTTTCAAGGCCGGCGATAAGGTGCGCGTCAAACGCGGTGTTGAGGATGTTGACTACTCGGACATGCCACTCGGTGGCTGGGCGGGAACGGTCACCAGGATTGATGGGGCCGACACCTTCACCGTCCGATGGACCGAGCAGACCATGATGGCAATCCACCCGATATTCAAGCAACGCTGTGAGATCGACGGCCTTGATGTGGAGGAATACGTGCTGGCCGGACGATGCTTGTTGAACTTAATTCCGCGGGAATGATTTTGGTTTCGAATACAACCCAATCCGCACTGTCATGTGTCCTTAGCATGCATCACAGCAAGCTGGTCACCAACCACAACAGGAGCAGCACATGAAACGCTCTCTCGGCGCAAAGACGCTGACCCATCCCACACCGACCTGGATCGTGGGATCGTACGACAAGCAACGTAAGCCCAACGGCATGACGGCGGCTTGGGGCGGGATTTGCTGCTCTGACCCGCCTTGTGTGGCCGTCTCGCTGCGTAAGGCCACCTACAGCTATGGTAGTCTGATGGACCGCAAGGCGTTCACGGTCAGTGTCCCATCGCAAAGCCAAGTAAAGCTGGCTGACTACTTCGGGCTGGTTAGCGGTCGTGA
>JAJSAJ010000895.1 GCA_024274855.1 Planctomycetota bacterium
GAGTCCTATCGGGGCAATGTCAACCCGATCGGACCTCGTGCCTGCTATGACGAGGGGAAGCGAGCGGCTGAGACGTTATTCGTCGATTATCACCGCATGAACAAGCTCGATATTCGCATCGTGCGGATTTTCAATACCTACGGTCCTCGTATGCACCCCTTTGACGGACGCGTCGTCTCCAACTTCATTCGCCAAGCACTGGCCGGTGAAGATGTCACGATTTTTGGCGATGGAAATCAGACGCGGTCGTTCTGCTATCGTGATGATCTGATCGAGGCCATGATTCGCATGATGAACGGCCCGGATGACTTGCTCGGCCCTGTCAACATCGGCAATCCGGGCGAATACACGATTCTGGAACTGGCCCGTATCATCATCGAGTTGACTGGTAGCCAATCCCAAATCGTGCACCGACCTTTGCCACCGGACGATCCAACTCGGCGGTGCCCCGATATTTCATTGGCCCGCGAACGGTTGAACTGGCAACCGCAAACCGAAGTTCGCGACGGGCTCAAACGGACGATCGACTGGTTCCGGACGATCGACATCGAGCAATACCGTCCACCGACGCCGAACTATTGATCGGATGCGACGGCCTGCCCCGCAGCACTCGGGCAAGAGGAATGTTCGGCAGACTCCGTCGGATCGGGACGCGCGTGTAACTTGCGCCACAGCATCACGACCGTCCAGAAGCTGACAATCCCAATGATCGCGCCCAGGCCATCCGCGATCCAGTCGCGGTAGTCGCCGGACCGGCCGGGAACCGGGATCTGAGACAGCTCGTCCAATGCACCATACATGACGACAATCACCCAAATGACCAGCCCCATCGACCAGTGAAACGAGCCGCGCGCGGCGGTCCACGCCACGCATAACAAAAACGCCAATCCGGCATAGGCCAGAAAGTGCATCACTTTATCGTTATACTGGGGAACGTGAGAACTGGTGTAGATCGGAATGTGCGTTCCGGTTGCCAATGCAAGCCAGTAGGCAACCAGCAGGAATTTGGCGGACCAGACCATCCTCCGAGAACTTGGGGATATCATGGACTCCAGGATAAACCAAAGTCCGCTCGGTGAACAGCGGATCTCACGGTAAGCGATCGACCGTTGACCTTTCCACCAAGGGGCAAGTGCCAAGTCAGGTACACGTTGAGCGTGGAAACCAAATCGTAGCCGCTGACACGAATGAGGACTATGAAACCGTGGAATATCCAATATCCAACAGGGAATACCCAATGAGCAATGATTCGGCGCCAGCCGCCAACGCCCCACCATGGCGTTTTTCCAGACGGTTGTCTCATTTCGCTGAGAGCACCGTGATCCCTTCAACATTCTTCATTCCTTGTTCGGTATTCCGCGGTTCCATTTCGCGTTTGACCCAACATTCCGTGAACGGTTACACCAAATCAATAAACCGACATCTTCTGCATTTGGCCTCCCTGCTTGCCGTGGTGCTGTGCAGCCACGCAAGCGTCCTTCAGGCTCAATCGAGTCCCCCATCCGACGGCCAACATGTGACGAAAAAACCGCTTGATGACCATTGGCAACCGTTGTTTGACGGCAAGACGCTCGGCCGGTGGAAGATCACGAACTTTGGCGGCGAAGGCGACGTTTCGGTCAAGGATGGCAAAATTGTCATGGAGATGGGCAGCTCGCTGACCGGCATTACTTACCAGGGGCACCTGCCGAAGAATGATTACGAAATCAGCTTGGAAGCCAGTCGCCTTGATGGAGTCGACTTCTTCTGCGCGCTGACGTTTCCAGTACGAGACTCGTTTTGCACCTTTATTGTCGGGGGATGGGCAGGTGCCGTGGTCGGCATCTCGTCAATCGATGGTAAAGACGCGTCGGAAAACGAGACGACGCGTTACATTGCATTCAAGACAAACAAGTGGTACCGACTGCGTGTGCGTGTTCAGCAGGACCAGATCCAGGCCTGGATCGACGATGCACGCGTCGTCCACGTCAAGATGGCCGGACGACGCCTGACAACTCGTGCCGAGGTCGATCTCTCAAAACCGCTTGGTGTTGCCAGCTGGGAGACACGTGCCGCAATACGAAATATTCGTATCCGCAAACTGAAATCGAGCGGCAAGAAAAAGAACTGAACAGAACTGCCCAAGCGAGCAAGGACAAGTTGGCGAGCTGCGAGACACCATGCACGAGCACTATATGCGATTGGCATTACGCCAGGCAGAGCAGGCAATGGCCGAAGATGAGGTGCCGGTAGGTGCAATCATCGTTCATCACGATCGGGTAATCGCAGCCGCACATAATCAGCGTGAACAGCTTCGGGATCCGACGGCACATGCCGAAATGATCGCGATCACGCAGGCAGCCACGGCTTTAGCCGATTGGCGTCTGCGGGAATGTACGCTCTATGTCACATTGGAACCCTGCCCCATGTGCGCCGGGGCTGTCTTGCAGGCTCGAATTCCCCAAGTTGTCTTCGGGGCAGTCGACCCCAAGGCGGGTGCTGTTCACTCACTGTTTCATTTGTTGGATGATTCGCGTCTGAACCACCAGTGCCAAGTGGTGCACGGCGTTCTAGCAGATGCTTGCGGCGAACGCCTTACCCGATTCTTTCAAGCACAACGACGGTTGGGAAAGAAGTAGACGCGGGTTCGGCACGTCTTCGGTTGCCGCCACGCACGTGGTCACTCGCAATCACACCCCACCCGGTCGTGGTGTCTACTGTCCCTCTTCCTTCGCCGTTTTTTCCGTCACGACTTTCGGCTCTTTCGGTACCGTTGCCTTTTCTGGCGTGGCCGC
>JAJSAJ010000896.1 GCA_024274855.1 Planctomycetota bacterium
AGTTCTTGCATGGCAAGCATTCGCGCGCCGGCCGATTCCGTAACGCAACCGGTATTTATCATCGATCCATTAGAGGCTGTCTGACCAGAGCTTTTGTTTCGACCGCTAAAGCAACTGCAAAGTCGCAATTTACGCATTAGTACCCATATCCCCCATTCCGGATTGTTGCAGCAAGTGTGTTCGCCGTTCGTTCTTGTCACGAGAGCGCAGGTCAGAATTAGGTGAGACCTTGCCCCGCTGAGCTGGACTGTTTGTGTAAATTGCCGCCATTAAAAAAACCTGATAGTCAGGTCGTTTATGACGGGAGCTGCGAATAATTCCTTGAGGCATGCCCACTTGTAAAAATGGTCGTCCGCCGGTCTAATCGAGGGCAACGGTGCTGAAACGACCCATCGGGTTTGGAATAGAGATCCGTGTTTCCGGGTGGGCCAGGTCGGATCGCGTTTGTGGGTTCCCGCACCAGTTGGTGGTCGGCGTGCGAATCCGAAGGCGACTTCGGTTGGCACGGTGAGGCGGTACGGTGGCGTCCGAACGACGATGTTGCGTGGGCATTTTAGGTCTCGCGGGCATTTCGGCGTCCGAGGCAAATGTTTCGCGGTTTTTGCTAACAGCAGGCTTCCCCTTAGCCGAGTGTCGACGTTTGGGCGCCCGGCGTGTTCGGGCCACGGGTCTCAAAGTGTCGTGCCGCGGCAAGCCGGGATTTCGATCGTGTGTGGAAGCGAGTGTCGTCTGTTTTGCGTCGTGTGTTTTATGCGGTTTTGACAGAAAGTGTAACGCGGAGGTTGTTGGCTGATGGAAGTAATTATCAAGAAGACGTATGAAGAGATGAGCAAGGCGGCTGCCCAGGAAGTTGCTCGCCTTCTGAACACCAAGCCGAATGCGGTTTTGGGGATGGCGACCGGTTCGACGCCGCTTGGTCTGTATCAAGAGCTGGTTCGGTTGCATCGCAACGAGGGGCTTGATTTCTCGCAGGTAACGACATTCAACCTCGACGAGTACGTCGGTTTGCTGCCGGATCATCCTCAGAGCTACCATTACTTCATGCATGAGAACTTCTTCAAGCATATCAATATTCCGAAGCAGAACATTTACATCCCGTCGGGCAACACGAGTAACTACCAGGCATTTTGTTCGTGGTATGAGGCTCGCATCGAAGAGTGCGGTGGAATCGACCTGCAGATCCTGGGGATCGGTTCTGACGGTCATGTGGCATTCAACGAGCCGGGCAGCTCTCTGACATCACGCACTCGGCTCAAGACGCTTGCCAAGCAGACGATTGACGACAATGCCAGGTTCTTTGACAAGGCTGAGGACGTTCCGATCTACGCGATCACGATGGGCGTCGGGACGATTCTTGAAGCCCGCCAGCTGTTATTGCTTGCCAATGGCGAGAACAAGGCATGGGCAACGGCGGCGGCGGTGGAAGGACCGGTCACCGGCATGGTCACGGCAAGTGCTCTGCAGATGCACCCGTTATCGACCGTGTTTCTGGATGATTCCGCGGCAGGCCAGCTGAAAATGCGCGAGTATTACGACTGGATCGAAGAGCATCGGCCGGGCGCGCCTCAACTCTGATCCAACGCTCTGTCACGGAGCCTGCTCGAACGGCCCGGTGGATGATTCGCCGGGCGGGCGACGTGGACATGGGGGTGGGACGAGCGAGGAAAAACGAAGTTCCGTGCGGGCCCAGGTGGTGGGAGTGGTGGCCCGTTCGCGGCGGATTCTTTGTTGTTCACCGGCTGGTAAGTCGTCTGACAGCAGGCGTTGAATGTCCCGTTTCTAGCAATTTGTTTTTTGTAGCCGTTCACGCCGCTGGGGTCTGACGCAATTTTCGGCGGAGAAAGCGTTTCTTTACGCGAACGCATCTTGTCGCCGAAAATGGGTCTGACCCCTTGAAAGCGAACCGGCGGCCTACATTCCGTGAACGGTTACTTTTTTTACATTCGACAGACAATGGACATATTGAATCGTTTTTGTGAAGAAGCGAAGCGACGGGGCCAGAAGGTGGTTTTGCCCGAAGGGGGTGATCCCCGAGTTGCCGCGGCGGCAAGGCGTCTGAAAGATGAAGCGATTGCCGAACCGATTCTAGTCGGCACGGGCGAGCAGATTGCGGGCGCGGCCGAACAGGCGGGTGTCGACTTGAGTGACATTGCGCAGGTCGACCCCAAGGAAAACGATCGCCAGGAGACGTACGCCAACGCGTATATGGCTCGGCGAGATGTGAAGCCGGGCATTGCGCGCCGCATGGTGAGGAAACCGCTTTTCCTAGGTGGCATGATGGTGGCCCAGGGCGACGCGGATACCATGGTCGCGGGTGTTGCCAGCGCGACGGCAACGGTGATTCAGGCCGGCGCG
>JAJSAJ010000077.1 GCA_024274855.1 Planctomycetota bacterium
GGCGATTAAAGCACAATCCAACGACGCCAGGTAGTCTGGCGTCAGCGGCTCGCTTGCCAGCCGAGGCACCTCGTAGTGTCGCATCGACGGCAGGGTCGGGATGTGCGGGTCGTTGTAACTCAGGACCGCACCGCCTTCCTGGAGCAACTCCATCAACTTGAACGATGGGCTCTCACGTGGATCGTCGACGTCTTTCTTGTACGCAATTCCCAAGATCCCGATTCGGCTGTCACGCAACGGTTTGCCGACATTGTTCAACGCCTCCATCGTGCGGCTGACAACGTACCGAGGCATCGCCGTGTTGATCTCGCCTGCCAACTCGATGAACCGAGTGGGCATTTCGTGCTTCCGAGCGACCCAGCTGAGATAAAATGGGTCGATTGGGATGCAATGGCCGCCCAAGCCGGGCCCCGGATAGAATGCCTGGAACCCGAACGGCTTGCTCTTCGCCGCTTCGATCACTTCCCACACATCGATCCCGATTCGATCGAAAAGCATTTTCAGCTCGTTGACCATCGCGATATTGACCGATCGGTACGTGTTTTCAAGAATCTTGCACGCTTCGGCCACTTCGCAGCTGGAAACCGGCACCGTCTTGACCACGGCGTGCGAGTAAAACGCACAGGCCAATTCCAGACTGCGGGGATCGAGTCCGCCGACGACTTTCGGAATCCCACTGGCCGAATAATCGGCATTACCCGGATCCTCACGCTCGGGACTATAGGCCAGGAAGAACTGCTCGCCTTCGATCAGGCCCGACCGCTGCAGAATCGGAAGCAGGACATCGCGAGTCGTGCCCGGATACGTCGTGCTTTCCAAAACAATCAGCTGCCCCGGCCGCAGAACCTTGGCGATCAACTTTGCTGTC
The DNA here is from genome assembly GCA_024274855.1 of Planctomycetota bacterium. Taxonomy (GTDB): domain Bacteria; phylum Planctomycetota; class Planctomycetia; order Pirellulales; family Pirellulaceae; genus JAJSAJ01. The sequence continues at coordinate 869 of JAJSAJ010000077.1, forward strand.
TGTTCGACATACGTCAGGTCTGGGTCTCGGCTGTCGCTCAGAGGCGTCGGGACGCAGATCAGGATCGCATCCGGCTCGCTCAGACGCTGCATGTCCGTTGTCGGCACGAAGCGGTTGTCTTCGATCCGCTCGCGAAACCACGTGCCGTCAATGTGTGCGATGTAGCTTTCGCCTCGATTGAGCAGATCGACTTTCGTCTGATCGACATCGAATCCGATCGTCGAAAACCCGGCTTCCATAAACGCGCGGGCCAATGGCAGTCCGACATAACCCAGTCCGACAATGCCGATTGTGGCGGTCTTAGCGGCAATGGCCGCCATCAGCTGGTCTGTCGATTCCGATACGCTACTCATCAGATGCCTCGCTGTTTCTCGTGAAATAGCCACGTTTCCAGAAAGTGGCCCTTTCCCACCCATGCTAAGGGAGAGCTATTCCATCAACTATAGCACGCAATCCGCCCTTTTCCTCGTTCTCGTCAATGGTACTGGCGGTACCAGTCGACGAACCGGGCGACCCCGGTTTCGATCGGCGTGGCAGGTTGGAAATCGACGTCTTGGATCAGGTCGTCCACATCCGCATACGTTGCGGGAACATCGCCTTGCTGCATCGGCATCATGTTCTTCTTCGCCTGTCTGCCCAGACACTTCTCGATCGTCTCGATGAAATAGAGCAGCTCGACCGGCTGGTTGTTACCGATGTTGTAGATTTTGTATGGAGCGCGGCTGGTACCTGGATCGGGCCGGTCACTCGACCAGTTGGGATTCGGGCGAGCGATCCGGTCGGCTACGCGCATGACCCCCTCGACAATATCGTCGACGTACGTAAAATCACGCCGCATCTTGCCCTCGTTGAAAACGTCGATCGGCTGACCGTCCAGTATCGCCTTGGTGAACAAGAACAAGGCCATGTCGGGACGTCCCCAGGGTCCATAGACCGTGAAGAATCGAAGGCCAGTCGTTGGCAGACCATACAAATGACTGTACGTGTGCGCCATCAACTCATTCGCCTTCTTCGTCGCTGCGTACAAGCTGACGGGATGATCGACGTTGTGATGGACCGAAAACGGCATCGCGGTGTTGGCACCGTAAACCGAGCTGGACGAGGCGTAAACCAGGTGCCGGACACCTGAGTGGCGACAGCCTTCCAGTATGTTCATGAACCCGACCAGGTTGCTGTTGACATACGCGTGCGGGTTTTCAATCGAATAGCGTACGCCGGCCTGCGCAGCCAAGTGAATCACCTTGTCAAACTTGGCCTGCTGGAACATATTCTCGATGGCCGCTCGATCTGCAAGATCGAATTGATTAAATGAAAAACCGGTTCGACCCTCGAGTTGAGCCAGCCGGTCTCGCTTCAATTGAACGCTGTAATAGTCGTTCAGATTGTCCAGGCCGACCACCTCGTCGCCACGCTTCAGTAGACGCTTGCTAAGATGAAATCCGATGAAGCCCGCCGCGCCGGTAACCAGTATTTTCGCCATGTTTCCCCTCAATATCTTCTATTCAGGCCAAACGGCCCGCGTCCGTTACGGTGTTTGCAGCGCCCAGTTCGCAAGATGTAGCATACCCTACCCCGATCCCATGTACAGCGAACGTACCGTCAATCGTACCATGGCCACGAGGGTCTTTACACCGAAGGTGCCGTCACCCGTGCGGCCCCGCGGTGAACGGTCGATCATTCGGTCCCCGGGTCTCTACA
>JAJSAJ010000897.1 GCA_024274855.1 Planctomycetota bacterium
GTAGAAACCGGCAAGAAAGCGAAGTTATGGCAATAAATCCCGGCTTCAATCCGAGCGTACGCGGCACATCCGATTAGTTTACCCAGGAGGAGTTTCCGGGCTATCTACTCGAGTGCCACGCTCGTTCCAAATCGACGAATCCAGAAAAACCGCTCAACCCGGAACCACCATCGAACAATGGTGTAGCCAACGAAGGATCGGGCTGGCAAATCGATTCCAGATCTCCCGATAGGTCCCTTAGCGGTCAGTCTCTTCCGCCGGATCATCGAACGGCTGCCCCCCCCACGCAGCAAAGGAACAGACCATGTGCAACCACGAAGATCGAGGCCCCGGCAAGCCGCATGTCCCAAGCCGACGGCAATGGACCTTGGGGTCTGTGCCAAGGTCCGTTTTGGCCGTTTGTGCACTCCTGCTGTGCGCCGCCCTCGAGACCGCCGGCACGGCCGCCCCACCCGTGATTCCTTCGCCCGACCAGGTATTCACACGAGACACCAATGTGTCCCCGGCCAATGTGCTACGACCACCCAAATCAACAGTAACGACCAGGCTCGACATCCCAGACGTCGTTCCGCTCACAAAGCGGACTCTGCTAATCGCTGGACCGGCCCGTAATCTCCCCCCCAACGTAGCGGCCGACTTCTTTGACAAGGTCGAGGCTCGTGACCATGGAATCCGAACCCGCCGAAGCTGGACGCCATCCGGATTTACATGGCAGGCGTCGGCCCTTCATTATCATCCGCTCTACTTCCAAGACGTTCACCTCGAACGCTATGGAATGTCATTTGGAATCGCGCAGCCGGCTATCTCGACCGCCCACGCGTTCGGGCAATTCCTGGCGCTTCCGGCGATGATGATACTGCACCATCCCTTCCAACGTACCTACCCGCTCGGATACTAAGGCGGATATTTCGTAGCCGTTCACGCCGCTGGGGTCTGACGCAATTTTCGGCGGAGAAAGCGTTTCTTTACGCGAACGGATTTTGTCGCCGAAAATGGGTCTGACCCCTTGGAAGCGAACCGGCGGCCTACATTCCGTGAACGGTTACGATATTTCACGAGCGAACTGCGCGGAACCGTAGGGCGGTCATCTGCCTCGACTGACAGAACCTCGTCACGAACACGCACGAAATACCCAGAGGCTAACGGTGGGTAGACTGACTGGCCGCGAACCCGAATGTTCGGCGGATCATCCGATAGAGTCTCAGGCCCAACGACTGGGGCGCGACACGTATCGTGGCCCAGCCCACAGCGCCAATCCGCAACATCTCGCCACCTGGCTCCAACGCAACATGAGCCTCATAGGATGGTCGGTACGATTCCGCCCCCATCTCCTCCGTCGGCACAACGGGCAATTCACCCGAAGCAACCAATTCGGGCGGAACCTCCCGAACACGGGTCTCGGAAATCTGACTGATGCGTCCCGAAAGAACCTGCCCCGGTTGTTCCGACAAGCGCAGACGAACGACCTGGCCAACGCGAACAAGCTCGAGATCTGTCTGATCAATAACCAACATCACCTCGAGGTTTCGAACGTCCCCAATCAGGCAGAAAAGCGTGCCCACATCGACATGGCAACCCAGATTCTCGGGATCCAACAGCGTTCCGGACCAAGTCGGCAATTCACCATCGCGAGGTCTCTTGACACGGCTACGAGGCACCAACACGGTGCCACCAACCGGCGATCGCAAGATCAGCTGTCGCTGGAACCTCACGCGATCCTGAAGCTGCTGCTCCAAAGAACTGAGCAACTCCAACGCAGTCGGCAGATTCTCAGCTACATTTGAATCGCTACTTTGTTGGCGTCTCAAGTTGCTGACATGCTGCCGCTGCAGATTCCGTTGGCCAACCAAGTCAAGGATCTCCTGCTCGAGCTGCCGATTGCCAAGTCGCGCCAAAGGTTGGCCGGCGACGACGGAACGACCGGCTTTCACCAACACTTCATCCAGAGTGCCCGGAGCTGTCACATACAGTCGCTGCGTTCCCGCGGGTTGCAGAATCGCAGGCGAGGAAATGCGGTGCGGCAATGGCACGACGAGAGCGACCGCAACCAAGACCACGCAAACCGACCCGGCGAGTCCCACACGTCGAATGTCCACTTGATGCCTTTTACGGGGATCCGATAGAAACGAAACGCAGCGGGCCAATAACGTCCCGAACAAGCCGGCCACAACAACGATTACCAGAAGACGCCCGACCATGGCAATCCCATGGTTGCGAAAAAATGCCAGACAAATCCACAGTATCCCGCCAATAACCAACCATCGATAGACTTGTGAGGCAATACCGTATGCCGCAAGCAGAAAGGGGCGACGTCGCGATTCGAATCGCCGGTCACCCAAATCGACACCCAAAAAGATGCGTCCCAAGACTCGTTGAATCTGCGATGTGGCTTCCTGCTGTAGGTTTGGTATTTCCAAGTAGTCCGCCAGAATATAGTAGCCATCATATCGAAGCAATGGATTCCCGTTTAGAAAAACGGTCCCCACGGAACATATCATAACCGTGTTCAGACAAAGCGAGTTCAAGAGACCTGGCTCGCTGAACCACCACAAGAACGTGCAAATCGACGCAAGCATCAATTCCGCGACAATACCGGCTCCACTTATCGCAATGCGGTGCCATTTACTCGGCAATGTCCACGCATCAGAGACATTGCAGTAAAGAACTGGAACAAACACCAGCAGCATGACCCCGAGCTCGTGGCATTCGCCGTCGAAGTGCCGGCAGGTTAGTCCATGGGCCAACTCGTGAATCACCTTGACAGCAACCAACGCGATCGCCATCCAAATGCCATTTCGCCCACTTAGAAACGTCTGAAGCTCGGGCAATCGATCGCGCACAGTATCGACATGGACCAGCAACAACGTAATCGCCCCAATCAACATTATTCCGCCGACACACAATAGCCATGGCCGGAACATCCAGCCAGTCCAAGGATAGAGTCGGTCGAACAGACGAGACGGATTGATGCCTCGGAATCGGATCGCCAACGGATTCGCCACTGCGGCAAACCACGCCTTTTTTCGCCGGGACCGCATTCGACTCAGCAGCTTCTCTCCCTGGCCATCACTCCGGGCAATTGTCAGGCCTTCACGATGAAGCATGCCGAGAAACGCTTGCAGGTGGGATAACTCGATGCGACGCGGTGCGAAGCGAGTCTCGACCTCATGTTGAATCGTCCTGAGACTTCTGCGTCCATCCAACAGCCGAAACACCAAGTACTCTTCATCACGCAATTGATAATAGCGAAGGGAGAGCGGGTCTTTGATGTGCCAGTACCTTCCCTGCCGATACGAGACCCGATCGATCTGCAAGTCACGTCGAGCTATCAAGCGTATCGGACGCTCGTCAGCCGGCAGGTCGTTATCGGCCGTAGTCATACCCATCGCACGCATCTTGTCCTAGAACGGCATGGCCGCAGCCCGAGTAGGGTGTCGCTCGGAAGACGAAATCTTCCCCGACACAAGTAACCAAGACCAACACACATTGAACAGGCCCGCCTCTCTCCATCTCACTTGGACGATTCTTTGGGACGATCGATTGCGTCGGCTTTGCCTTCCGTCACGACGACCAATCTGCCCAGCGAGCCTGGCCGCAACAGCCCGTCTCGGTTCTTGACTTCGGCCCATATTTGAACCTGTCCGTTCACCGGGTTCACCTCAGGGCTGACGAAGGTCACCTTGCCTTGAAACGACAATTGCCCCCGACCTGGAACATTGGCCCAAAAGAGGGCGGGGCGCCCCGAAACATCGGTAACCAGATCGCTCGCCGCCACATACGCTTCCGCACGCAAGACGTCCGTCCGAACGATTCGCACAACCGCATCCCCCGGTTGCACCCACTCGCCCTTGCGGCGCTTGACTTCCACAACCTGGCCGCCGATCGGGGCGACTATCTCACGCCGTCGGAGATTCGCCTTGGCCAAGTCGACTCCGTTTTGCGCGGACTCCAGCGTCAGCTGCGCGGTTTCCAAATCCTTTTTTGCTTGTTCGACTTCTAACAGACTGCGTTGGACCGTCAAACGAAAACGGTCCAACTTTGCCTCGGTCACACTGTTCGCATAACGTTTATTCGACTCTTCCGCTCGCCGCAAATCAATTTTCGCGAGCTCCAGGGACGTTTGGGCCATTCGAAGTTTCACATCGTTTTGAGATTCCTGCAACGCCATCTTCTGCTTGATCTGAGCTTGCACACATTCCTTTTTTGCTCGTGTGTCATCCAATTGCACCAACAGTTCATGCTCCTTGACAATCTGCCCCTCGCGGACCGGAAGGCCGACCACAACACCCGACTCTTGTGCTGCGACAGTCGCTTCGTGAACAATCGACAGCCCGACCGAGTCGATGGA
>JAJSAJ010000898.1 GCA_024274855.1 Planctomycetota bacterium
CTGGCTCGACGCTCGATCGCACTTTACGATCGGCAAACGCCGGCCGCGTGAAGCGATCGTCGGGCACAAGAATGGTAACCGTTTACCGCCCGGGGTCTGGCTCACTTTTCGGCCACAGATCGCGTGATTTCGTGGAGTATCGTGTTTGGTTTCGGTGAGGGACCGCTGCTCTTGATTTGGCTTGGTCCGACCGGTGAGTTTGCGAAAGTTTACACCCGGGTGGCCGGGTTCTCATTGGGAAACGCCGACCACGCTGTTGGTGATGCGCGTGACATTGAAACACCGGTGGCCGCCGAATTGGAGGAAACTGTCGAACCCAGGATAGGACACCTGCTCAGGGCGGTGACTGATGTCGTGACGACTCAAGTTGCCATGTTGGATTTGTATTTCGCTGCTGTTTTTTCGGCTGATCGACCCCAACGGCCTTGTGCCGTTGGTGAGCGAGTCTATTGAGCTAAGGCCAGCATGTCATGCCGACGGCCGCTCCCTCCCCGCCGCCAAAGGCGGCGGGGAGGGAGCGGACAGGGGGGGGCATCACATGCTTTTTAGCTCGAGAGACCTATTCACCCATGGGACAAGCCCATGGGGGGCCTTCGACCAACGCGCGTTCTCCATTTGGCTAAAGTGTAACTCGAATTCTAGTTTCTAGGGACGTCGCAAAGGCGCCTTATCGTAACCGGGCCGAGCAGGCCGGACGGCAACAGCGGCGAGTTGGCCTTGTAGGGATCAAACGTTGTCCATGTGACACGCTGTTGTGGCGGTAGACTCTTGTCGCCGATCAACCGGTTGGCCCATAAGTTGGCGACTTCAATCTGCAACCGGTTGCCGGATGCCCGAACCACCTGCGAAATGTCCACTCGCCACGGTGCACACCAGACAACCCCGAGGTCATGCCCATTCAGACGCACTCGCGCCATGTTCCGGACGACACCCAAGTCGAGCAGAATCGTATCCTTGTTCGGCCGCAACGAGTCCGGCAAGTCAAACGTCTTGTCGTAACCTGCAATTCCCGAGTAGTACTTGATCCCCGGCTCGGGACGCAGCGACCAATCTTCCAGTGCGTCGAATACCACTTGGCCTGGTCCTCCCCAATCAGGGGCGAAGAAAACTTGCCACGGGCCGGCAATCGCCTGAACAGTCCTCAGTGTGGAAAAGTTTGCGTCACCCTGTGCGACGCGGCGATTTCTCGCGGGCGGCTTGCGAAACACCACGAAGAAACTCTGGTGCGGTTCAAAGCGTAGTGGGATCGTTGTGAACGACCGATCGGCGCGAAAGTCGGGTAGGTCGCGAGTCGAACCGTCTACGGGATCCCAAAGTTCAGGTTGTCGGTTTGACGTGCGGAAGTTGCAGCGCGCATTGATCACGCGGGCCGTTCGGTTGGAGACAAAATAGAGATCAGTCGTCCCGATCTTCCGGTGCGTATAGCGGACCGGTCCGTCACTCTCAAAGTCCTTGGCGATTCCCATCTGCTTCAGTAGCCCTTTGGTTACGGCATAGGCTGGATAGAGATCCGGACACGTCTCAGGCTCGATTTTCAGATTCCACGGTGCCATGCCGGCCGGGCCAAGCTGTTGGGCATTCGTCCAAACTGTGCCAATGTGTTGGTCGGTGCGCCACGTGGGGGTGACCGAACGGGCTGCCATCCAATCGTGATCGGTTACGAGCGTACGGCTGCTGCCATCTTCGTATGTGATCCGCAGACTGGCGATCAGGCCGGCAGGACCATCAGAGTTTCCCGAATTCGTCGCACTTACCGTTATGATATTGACACTGTTAGTCAGCAAATTGGTAACATCAGCTGAATAGACAGTGTGGAAGTTGTCGCCACGGACGGCCGAGTGGCCATTAACGGACAGTTCGAAAGCGTTGTCCGCTGTGATTTCGACGCGAGCGGATTGGAGCTTCTTGCCAGGCTCGGCTTCCCACATACGGCAAAAGTATCGCGTACCCGGTTTCGCGGAAACTTCCGGATGACCTTCGGGATACCAGATCCAGCTGGCTTGCTCGATCAAGCGTTTGACCGGTTCGCCGGGCGGTGCGACGTACAGTTGGCCACCCCATAGAATCTGCCCCTTGCCCAATCGTCGGTGAACGATGCCCTTGGATGGGGTCAACGTACTCCAGAGATGCACGGCTCGAGAACGCACTTGCTGGTCGCATTCCGGATAGCCTTCCAAACTGGGCGACTTTTGCGGGGGTGGTCCAATTACGGTCGCTCCGGACCTGACCAATTGTTCAATCTTGTCAAGCAGTTGTGGCGTCATCGTGTTGGTGGCGGGCAGCACGAGTAACCGGTACGCAGTGCCGTTGGCTAACACGATGCGCCCGTTGTGCACGGTTGCTTTGTTGATCAGGGTTCCGGGTGAACATCCGTCAAAATTATATCCACGGCGGTCCGGCATGCTGCCAGCACCTACAAGTGCGGATGGAGGCGGGCGAAACACGTGTGGTGCACCTTCCGGGACCAGGTAACAGATGTCGGCCACCGGCAGTCCCTGACGCAAAAGGAACTGGCACCGTGTGATATACCGGTGATATGCGAAGGCCATGGGCCACCACGTTTGACCACGATCCCAATGAACCCCGTACGGTCCCATGGTCATTCCTGGCCTGCGCCCTTTCGGTTTGTGGGCAAATGTATGGTAGACAAAGCGATTGATTCCCGTACAAAAAGCCCAGTCGCCCTGGTCCTTGATCGCACCAGGGTAGCGTGTCCATCCCTCACGACGGTCGGCCGTGAACGCTTCGGCGGCCACGATCGGCCGTCCTTGCGTGTGGGCTATCGATACGGCTTCGATGCAGCTATAGGCCGTATTGAATCCGAACCCCTTGCTCCAAAACTCGCACATGGGCACATCGGCAATCGAGCCCAGTTCCAGGTCCGAAGTGGGATTCATATCGTAGGGCTCGATCGACAGTCCGAAACCGTACTTACGTCCGAGATTCTTGAGGTGTTCGGCATGATTGGCCAGGACAAGTTGCTGGGCGGTTAGACGTACGTCCCACAAGAA
>JAJSAJ010000078.1 GCA_024274855.1 Planctomycetota bacterium
ATGGATGCGGAAGATGCGATGGTCGAGGTGTTTGCCAACGTGTTTCGCGCGTTGCCCAAGTTCGACGGCAGGGCACAAATCGGGACGTGGATTTATCGAATCGCCTATCGCACGATTGTTGCCGAGCGGAAGCGGATTCGAAAACGGTCGTCCGCCGCGTTGGACGATCAATTGCCCTCGGAGGACCCTTCGCCCCAAGAACAATTGGAAGATGCGGAACGCGATCAAGCGGTTTGGAAAGCGGTGGCCGAGCTGCCGGCGCGTCAAGCGTTGGCGACCGAAATGTTTTATCGCCGCGATTGGTCGGTTGCACAAATCGCGGATGTCCTGCAATGTCCCCAAGGAACGGTCAAAACCCTTTTGTACCGTGCACGCGAGCAATTGCGGAACATGTTGACTGCACGAGGAATTGTATGAACACGATACGTCCGGATGATCGCGAGTTCGGAGAGTTGCTGTATCGAGTGATGCACGCCGCGCCCGAACCCGATCCGATCGATCGATTGGCCCGCCGAGCGGTTCAACGGGCCGTTTCCAAACGCCGTATCGCGTCGGGCGCCGGTTCCGCGCTCCCGATGCCTTCTCTGCCGGCGCGCCAGGTGCTTTCGCTGCTCACTTCGGCCGTGATCGTCGGTCTCGCACTGTTTATCGGCTACCAATTGTTCATGGCACTCGGATCGACCGCTGGCGAGGTCGTCGCTTTGCAAGCCACCGTTCAGACCGGTTCGGCTGGTTCGTCGACCGCGGGAATCCCGGGACCGGAGATCGGCTTGGCGGCCGTGGTGTTGTTGTTGCTGGTAGTCCATTGGACGGTGCTCGGCGAATCGCCGCGTTGGAGCGGAGCGGGCGGAACGAAAATGCGCCGTGTGAACGGCTCAGTTGCCGCTCAGCCTCGTGGGTAGATGTGGGCCGCGTTCGCCCTCGCCGAATTCTTACCCAAATCACGCATCCTGTTGCAGAAATGTACCGCTCCCGGCCTTGATCACAAGATGATCCGGGTAGGTCCCGCTTGCCGAGCGGGACTTGGGATAATCGTAACCGTTCACGGAATGTAGGCCCCCGACTCGTTTCCAAGGGGTCAGACCCATTTTCGGCGACAAAATGGGTTCGCGTAAAGAAACGCTTTCTCCGCCGAAAATTGCGTCAGACCCCAGCGGCGTGAACGGCTACGGATAATCCAAGATGCGGCAAGATGTCTGGAACTGCAGATGGGGACCTGTTTGCCTGCTGCTGGAACAGCTTACGATCAAGGTCACCGCTCTCCTTTTTCACTCCAACCGACACAATAATTTGCGTAACACTTTAGCGGATTGCAGCTGCGATTCGTGTAACACCTTCTGTGTAACCAGGTTCGTTTTCTCGACTACCCAGGGTGGCGCCGCGCGGCTGCGCCGTTTTGGCACCGTTCTAGGATTTGTCGCAGAGCCCGGAGAAACAGTCTTTTCGGGAGGGCGAGGCTCCTGCCGAGCCGCTTGTTTTATTCGCCAGAACGGCTCGGCAGGAGCCTCGCCCTCCCGATCAGTCGATCACTTGCCATTTGGCTAAAATGTTACCAATTTGCATTCTCACTTCAGCCAGAGTACGTTGGTTTCCAGTACCCACATACGGTTGACCATCTGTCAACAGGAGGATTGGCGAGTGCGACTCATCTCATTGACGGTTCTAGGAAGTGTGCTACTGGCAAGTGCGGCAGCCACGGTATCAAGCGGTGCCGAGCAGTCGGCAGGTGCTGTGAAAGAAGAAGGGAAAGTGGAATCAACGCATCGGCCCAACATCGTTTTCCTTCTTGCCGACGATCTTGGCTACGGTGATCTGGCGTGCTATGGGCGACCAGATATCAAGACCCCCGTTCTAGACCAACTGGCTCGACAAGGAGTCCGGTTTACGAACCATTATGCGAATGGTCCCGAATGCTCGCCGACGCGCACCGCGTTCTTGACCGGTCGCTATCAACAGTGGGTCGGTGGATTGGAATGTGCCATCGGAACGGGAAACGTGGGGCGGTACGATGACGCGATTCGCCTTCGAGAAAAACACGAATTAGGTTTGCCGGTGGACGAGCAGACGATCTCACGCTTGCTGAACGATGCCGGGTATGCAACGGCTATCATCGGCAAGTGGCATTTGGGTTACGAGCCGAAGTTCGCCCCGAACCTGCATGGTTTCGATTACACTTTCTATTGCATCGGCGGTGGCATGGATTATTTCCATTACTTAGATCCGGCTGCCGGCTATAATCTGTTTCAAGACGGCAATCCGATCTGTCGCGAAGGGTATTTTACCGATCTGATAACCGAGGAAGCGATCCAGTTCGTTCGCAGGCAAAAGGACAAGCCGTTTTTCTTGTACGTGCCCTACACGACTCCGCACGCTCCATTTCAGAGCCCGGAAGATCGCCGGCACGATCCGCTGCCGTTGGACTCACCGTTGTGGAATCAGGGGAAAGCGCCTCCTGATGTGTACGTTGCAATGATCGAAAGCCTGGACAAGTCAATCGGGCAGATTCTACAGTCGCTCGACAAACAGGGTTTGTCCGAAAACACGGTAGTGATTTTTGCCAGCGACAATGGTGGAACGCGAAGTGCACGCAACGCCCCATTCTCAGGTATCAAAGGGAGCACGTTGGAAGG
>JAJSAJ010000899.1 GCA_024274855.1 Planctomycetota bacterium
GCGCACGGCGCGCCAGCGAACGCTGGATCGGAACACGACGCATCAGGTTGTCTCGTCAATGGTGTTAAATCAAAAGGTGCGCTGCCCCAATCGCAGGTCCGGCGCGCCGTGCAGCGTTTAACTGCGTTGGCGATTGGCCGAATCAACGACGTGACAGAATCGAGTGGGCGGCTTCTTTTGTCTTGCTTGCTCCGCCCTCAATTGCCGACATGGGTGCCTCCATGCACGTGCCAGATCCCTGGATTGTGAACGGATCCTCCGACCGGTTCACGTTCGCTAACGGCTGGCACCGTTTAGCGATCAATCGAAATTCGTATCTCCGTCTGTTTGGCCGATCCGTTGAGCCTGTTGACGGGTGAAACAATTGCTGAAAAGCGAGTTTAACTCAGATAAGGTGGCCGTAACTGGCCTGTCACCCAAGCGACACGGCATGCCAAAACACCTTTCGAGGTGAGCGTCAAGACCGGCAGTTGTGTGACGGGCCGAAAGAAAAGTCTGATCGTGGCCTGCAAAAGCATAGGTTGCCGTATTGGATTGGCAAGTAACGATTTGGAAGAGATGGTAGGATGCGCCCGGCGAAGATAGATTTTGTGGGTTCACAACCGTCAGAATACCGAAAACCATGGATATCGTGCCTCGTACGGAGGACACGTGACGGACCGAATCACCCCTCGGAACGTGCCAGGCGGGCGGACAAAGGGCTGTTTGTACTGCTTTTGCCGCTCGTCGGTTGGGATTGGCCGGTGTGAAAACGATCTTTACAGCTCGATTTCACGCCGGTGGCCCAAACCAGGGATAGGCCACAACTTTTCACTTCCGATTGCAAAGGAATGCGTCGTTGAGTGCAGCAAATCTAATCAAGTATTTGCATCTTACCTATTTCTCCAAGACTCGCGAGGAGCGGATTGTATTCCGCAATATCCGAAAGCTCGGCGTTGGCCATATTGTTGAAATTGGTGTCGGTACCGGCCAGCTGGCTCGGCAAATGATCAAGCTGGCGGTCGATGGTACATCGCGTTCCAAAGTGCGTTACACGGGTATCGACGAATTCGAAATGCGCGACGATCCAGCCTCGGGCCTGGATCTGCGAGTGGCCTACCAGACACTCAAACCGTCTGACGCGAGGATTCGGCTTGTGCCGGGCGATCCGTTCACCGCACTTGCTCGCCACGCCAACACGCTGCTCGACACCGACCTGTTGGTGGTCCGCGCGGATCAGGATCCCGCCTCGATGGCCCGAGCCTGGTTTTACGTGCCAAGGATGCTGCACGATAACTCGGTCGTCTTTGTCTAACAGAAACCAAACGGCGATCAACCGGGCAGCTTCCAACTGCTGGATCGTAAGGCCATCGAGCAACTAGCCGCCAGCAGTACCCCAAGACGCCGAGCGGCATAGGGCACGTGTGGCTTGGTCCAAACCCCGAACTGTGGATGTGTGTCGCGCGGGGCGGTGCGGTAGGTTGTCTGTGTGACGGCTCCGCCCGCTGAAGCAGGCGGCTTCTGTGGGA
>JAJSAJ010000900.1 GCA_024274855.1 Planctomycetota bacterium
GAGTCCATGCGGAACTCGATTTGGTTCGAGCCGCTTTTCAGGTCCACTTTCCCCACACGAACCCAGGCAATAAATCGCAAGTCGGGCTTATTGTCACTGGCGATGTTCATCGCACCTCGCTGGTTCCGATCTAATGTGATCGTTTGCCAGGTGGCGCCGTTCAGTCGATAGGCGAGTGAGGATTTGATGTGGTTTGCACGAATCCAGAACGTATACGCACCCGCCTGTTGTGCTTTGAACGTGAAACGGGCGAAACCAGTCTTGGTTCGGTCGAAATGCGAAAGCCATTGGTGGCCTGACAATACGTCTTTCTTAACGCTGTCGTACCACGCGTGGCGAGTGATGTTCTTCGTTTGTGCATCTTCGCCTTCGATCCAGATTGACTCCGCATGGGTGTTGGTGCAAAGACAAGGCATGATGGCGAGAATCGCCACGAGTATCGCGTGTGACATTGGTACGCTGCTCATTCAATCAACCTGCTGGCGCGGCAGAGCCACACCCCTTGGTAGGATGTGTCGGGGTCACTCAATCACCGTCTGCATCTTGATGGCAAGTGACGTGCGCGACGCCACACCGAAGTGGAGTATCCATTACCGGACATGCGAGCACCGTGCGGCAAGGCCGCAACCACCTCCAAGCTACCGCTCGGGGCGTCAATCGCCCGCTCCCGTCAGTCGTTTGAAGCTAGGCTTTGTCTCAAAACGGGAGGGCGAGGCTCCTGCCGAGCCGTTCTGGCCGCCAAAACAAGAGGCTCAGCAGGAGCTTCGCCCTCCCGGACGCGCTTCGCCCTCCCGGCCGCGTTTTGCCATCTCGGAAACACTGCTTCTCCGGGTTTTGAGACAAAACCTAGTCATACGGTGCGCAGCCGGCAAACAACTCTTGCCATCATACCAGAATACGTGCAGTGAAGTAGGCGACGAACAGAATCAACAGGGCGATTCCGGGAGCACGTCGCAAGCGGCCCGTCGAGAAGACCCAGCCGCCAAATGCGATTGACAGGAGTGCAACGGCCGTGTAATCGACAATCAGAGCCGCGTCGGCCGGCAATCCATGGCCGGCGGCCAGTAGCGTTCCGCTGAGCACTACAAATACGTTGGAAATATTGCTGCCCAGAATATTGCCGACGGCGATCGCATGCTCGCCGCGACGAGCCGCGACGATACTGGCCGTGACATCTGGTATCGAAGTTCCACAGGCGACAATCGTCAGACCGACAATCTGCTCGGGAACCTGCCATGATGCGGCCAACGCCGTGGCATTCACGAAAACGATGCGGCCGCCAACGTATAATGCGACAACGCCGACGGCGAATAGTCCGAGTGGCTTATGCAAAGTCAAGTGCGTCGGATCCTGAGGTTCGCTGGCCGGGAAACGACGGAAAAGCGTCACGACATACAGGCTGCCCAAGACGCCCATCGGTACTAAAGCCCTCCATGAAAGTGCGGGAGGGTCGGTCATGGCGAAGCTCGCGACGACCAGCAGTGGCCCGAGGGCGGCAAAAATCAGGTCGATCCCAAATTGGCGCCGTGGTATCGGAACGATGACAAACAGTGAGGAAAGTCCCAGTCCAAGACAAAGATTCGTTAGATTGCTGCCGGCGATGTTCGACAACGCAAACTGGCTGTGATCGTTAAGCCCCGCAATGACGTTCACGAACAGCTCGGGAGCGCTGGTACCAAACGCGACAAGCGTCAACCCGACAACGGCTTTGGAAATATTCAAATGGGCGGCGATATCGGCGGCGCCTTCCACCAGCCACTCCGCACCGAAGTACAACGCCAGGAAGCCTAAAGCCAATAAAAACAGTGTACTCACGGAGCAGATATTCGATCTTTTGTCCGCCAGACGCGGGTCGGGTGTGAAGAGTCGCGTAAACGCCCCGGATTGTAGTGCGGTCGACAGGTGAATGATAGGCCTTTGAACGGCGAGACGGCAACCAGGCCGTTTGCCGCCACATTGTTCAGAAGCAATCTTCCGCGGTGTCGCGGGCGCGTCGTGAGCAGCTTTGAATGCTGTCCCTTGTTTCCGAAACCCGATTGGATATACTTCCAACAAGTGCCATCTTGGGCGGCGAAGCCGCCAGTCAATTTCGAGCGGTAGCTCGTAATTGGTTCGAGGCGAAACCTCGCTCGAATCTTAGTTCGTAGGGTGTGCGCGC
>JAJSAJ010000901.1 GCA_024274855.1 Planctomycetota bacterium
ATCTTCGTCGTACCATCGCCGAATCTCGGCGTGAATTCCCGTCCCCCATTGCATCGCGCTTGGTGATGTATCAAACAACCAGATTACGGTCGTTGGTCCTAGTCCCATCGAATCCTGAATGATCTGTGTCGCTCGTCGCGCGGCCTGAGCCGGCCGATATCCCCAATCGTGCGGCCCGGCGTCGGACCGGTTGGCCCTACTGCGATACAGACGACCGCGATCCGGGCGCCGTTTGCTTCGGCTGCGATCTGTCAGGCTTGCTTCCCCCTCCGATTCGATCGATCCTCGCGAGTGCCCGGGCGCGGATGAATCGCGCACATGAGACTTGGCGTTCGGCAATACGGGCTCGCCCGTTTCATTGGTGCAACCTGCCGTCAACATGATCAAGACGACTGCGGCACCCATCGAACCAACCTTCCACCGTCCTGGTTGCAGCACATGTGACATATCAAACCTACAAGGTCCAGTAGCGTTTATTGGAAACCAAAACTGTTGAAATAGTCTATCCTTCTGAAGTTGGGGTGGCATGGTGAAGTGGCCTTTCGCCATGGCCCACATCTCCTTCTTCGCTGACTATTCACAGTTTGGTAACACCTTAGCAAAATGGCAAGTGATCGACTGAACGGGAGGAAGGCTGGAACACGAATCACCACTTATCTTCACTAATCCAGATCGAAGACTCACGCGAGCGTTCTGAGCGCGTCTGTCCGTCTCACTCGGCGCTGAACTTGCCGCTTTTCCCCTTGTCTGACCAGGCTTTGTCTCACAACGGGAGAGGCAGGCTCCTGCCGAGCCGTTCTGGCCGACAAAACACGAGGCTCAGCAGGAGCTTCGCCCTCCCAGATGCGCTTCGCCCTCCCAGATGCGCTTCGCCCTCTCGGATACACCGCTTCTCCCAGTTTTGAGACAAAGCCCCGTGCACGCGTGATGACCAATCGGATACGTGGGTCGAACGGGCCGGCCACGCCACACTGGCTGCGGCCACGTCCAAGTGCGGATCTCACCAGTTCATTTCTGGCGATTTGTCAAGTGTCACGAACCTTGAACATACGCAATAGACCTGCCATTATGGTGCACATGGAGAAGGGTCCCAAACAGAGATGTCCATCGGCCGAACAACCGAGCCTTGCAGTCCAACGCGAAAAAACCCGCGTTTCAGCTCTTCGACCAAACAGGATGTTTTTCTGTAACCGTTCACGGAATGTAGGCCCCCGGTTCGCTTCCAAGGGGTCAGACCCATTTTCGGCGACAAAATGCGTTCGCGTAAAGAAACGCTTTCTCCGCCGAAAATTGCGTCAGACCCCAGCCGCGTGAACGGCTATGTTTTTTGACCAAGATGTCACCGCATCACCAGCGAGTATCGACATTGAGCATCGACATTGAACTGTATGGCATAGCTCGCCGACGCGCCGGCAGGCCGGTCGTCACGATCCCGACTAATGGCCCGGTGCTACTCGCCACGGTTTTGGCTTACTTGGCCGCAGAGTATCCAGAACTGGCAACTGAGTGTTTTGAAGGCAATGGATTGAAGGACGGGTACGTTATCAGTGTCAACGGAGAACGTTTTGTGCGGGATCCATCGGTCGCTCTGAATAAGGATTCCTCACTGCTACTTATGTCATCGGACGCTGGCGGATAGTTGCGACGGTCGACTTGCTGGCCGAACTTTTTCGACTGCCCAGTACTACGTTCCCTTCACTTTCTCTGCGAGATCCTTGGTGCGTGAAGACGTTGATCATTTTCAGGCAATTGATGCTGACCAACGGGAACGGAGAGGCACACTTCGATCGGTAGCTTGTACTGATCGGAGCCCCTCAGCTTCGTTACAGTCTTTCGCGCGTGTCGCCTACTGAAAAGAACCGATGTCACAACTTTCACCAGTACCAGGATACCACGCTCGATGCCTCCATATCGACTTGAGCGGGCCGACGGCAACGACGACTGAATTGTCGAGCAAAGTCTTACGTGGTTTCCTTGGTGGAA
>JAJSAJ010000902.1 GCA_024274855.1 Planctomycetota bacterium
GCAAAGAAATGAACGCCCTGTCGACCGATCGTATTCCACTGACCATAGCAGGCCCGATTCACCCATCGGTCGTGGGTGGGATCGTAACTGAAGAAACGCATCGGAAATGCGGTGCCGCCACAAAGTGTGCCGTCGGGCGCCAACGCAACGCCCATGATATGCGCTCCCTCGCTGGTATAGTCGAACTTGACCTGCCTGGTTTTTGCGGCACCAGCATCCTTGATCGTCATTGTTCGGTTCACCAAATCGCAAATGACCAACTGGCTGCCGTCCGGGAACTCTCGATGAAACAACCCCTGGCTGCTGCTAATCACTGGCTTGATCCGAATCCGATTGTGTTGCCCAATTTTCACGGCTGTTCCCGTGTGCATTCGGTACCAATTGTCTTTGCCGGGATGGTGTCCGTAGACATTGCCATCTACGTCACGGTAAACAAAGCCATAGCCCTGAGCACGCTCGGCGGCAGGCAGCAACTCCTTCGCCTTTCGCGCCACGGGATCAAAGGCCAAGATCTGGCTCTTTGTGCTGCCGACTTCAAAGTAGATCCAACCCGAATCGTCCGCTGCGATGTGACGCGGATACTGACGCCAGTTTTCTTTGTTCTGGTAGCCGTAGTCCTTGAATTCGCCTGACTTGGGATCATACGACACCAATCCACAGTTAGGATACGTAACCGACCAGATCACACCGCGATCGTCCTCGGTCATGCTCATGGCCATCTGCCGCGCCGTTCCGTGAAAGAAGGTGAACTTGCGTTGCACCGGATCGAACTCGACAAAATGGCTGTTGAAATGTGTGTAGTACTTATTCGTGCTCGAAAGAATCGAAGCGTAGGGGCAATCGCCACCAGGCGGAAACGGCATCGGATACTGATGAGCGTCGCCGGTCTTCGCATCTATCATCAACAATGCGTATCCACCCCGACAATCGAACAACCAGGCCAGAACCACATTGCGCCCCGCACCGTCCACCGTGGCGACCGTACCCCGATGGTTACTAACCGGAGTCGCCACGCCATGATCTAGGAATCCGTTGCCTAGATCTTCCGTCTCGGCATGAAGCATCGGTGCAAAATAGCTCAAAACGCCACACAACAGGAGGGCGTGAATATTGAACACTCTTGTTGACATCTCGTATCTCCTGAATGGGACGCCCTTCGCTCGAATCGCAAATGCCCGGTAGCATCCGTATTCTCGTTTTCCCTTGCAAGCAATGGGAAACGCTCGAACCGGAAATCAGGCTAAGCAGGCTTAGCAACACGCGACGCATTTCCGTTGCAAATCGCAGTCTTCTGAGCGTCAGTCAACGGGGACTCACGCAGTTTCAACAATGCGGATTCGATCACAAAGTACGGCGAATGGGAACCGAACAGCAACAGGCTCAACGGCATCTGTTTCAACGTACGTGCGATTCCCGCCATCCCTTCGAGCGTTGCAATCTCGAAAAAGACTCGATTTGTGGCGACCAGTTTTTTCAATGCATTGCCACGCACCGATTGCACCGCGTTGAGCAGCATTAGTTGCAGTCCTGGACAACCGGTTACCAAGTTGGCCAGCGGCGCCGTATCGACATCCTTGACGCGCGCCAGCGGGTGCTGCATGCGTGGATCTTCCATACGCACCGCCATTTGTACGATCAGGCCACGCGCCGCGGCCAACGCAAGCAGTTCGGCAAATCGCGGATTGTCAAGCTGATAGCCGTGGTAATTCGGATGCAATCGAATCCCTGGCATGTGGTGCACTTCATGACAACGTCGCAAGTCCTCTCGCCAGTCAGGAAGCATCGGGTTGACGGTTCCGAACGGGCGCAGCAGCCCGCGTGGAGCCAATTCGCAATCACGCGTCAATCGAGCGTTAACGCCATCGAGATCCTTGTGGAACAGACCGTCAAAGCTACCGACCCACGCCTGCGTTACACCGACGGCGTGCAGTTTCTGGATCAACGGACGGAGTTCATCAAGGGGCAACCGCCGAAACGGCCATCGCGAAAGACTGACATTGACGTCGATGGTCATAGTACAATCTCCTTTGCCTTGCAAATCGGCGTCAACAGACGGCGGATATTGCCGGCCAATATTAGCCGCTTTGACGATTCGGGGATATCGGCACCCAGCACTTTGGCCAACTGAGAGGCAAAACTTCGTCCGGCAAAATCACTGCCGTAGATCACGCGTCGCTCACCCAGTTCTCGCACGGCCATTTCGACGAAACCTGCAGTTGGATCCCCACCGCAAAATTCGGCCATCACGTTCCTGGTCGCCCGTATCGCTCGAATCCCGATCTCCCAATCGCCTCCTGAATGC
>JAJSAJ010000903.1 GCA_024274855.1 Planctomycetota bacterium
TCTCCACATCCAGTCCTGCCCTGGGATGGTCAATTTCTCGTAGTCGTTCACGGGGTTTTCGTCGGCCATCGCGTGAGCACCGGGGTTTTCCCCGATTTCCCACACGCCCGATCAATTTGTCATTAGTCATTTGACATTACTCATTTATCATCGAGAGAGACAACGCAGCGGGGGTCATGCTCTTTCCAATGACAAATGACCCTCTGCGAGCTCCGCGCACTCTGCGTTTACCATTTGAGATTTAACGCAGGGGGCGCAGAGAGCGCATTCCCGGTTCGGTCCCACCGCACCGCTTGCCACGCGACAGAACCCTATTCGAGCACATTCCTCAAATGCCGACTCGCAACAAACCGCCAGCGTCCCAACGACCCCAATTTGCTCAAAGTTCGGTTTTTGACCAGGCCAGTCCCGCCCGGCAGGCGGGACCTACCAGATACGCGAACAGAACACACAAATGGGGGGTTTCTATACCGGAACAAATCCTCAAGACCCTGACAAGCCCTCCCAAAACAGCCATTTCACCTCCACTCCCCTCCTCGGTTAGCACTCCTTGACTTGGCGCAACCGCCACTGTCACGGTATGTTAGAAGGGTTATATTCTCTTCTACGGATGACCTCGTCGTGGGTAGCTCAGCAGTATCTATTTTCCGAAGTGCCGCATTGGCCAGTCGGTTGATCACACAAGATCAGCTAGACCGGGTCGAGGCTGCTATACGTCGTGCGACGCCCGACCTGCCGGCTGCGCAACCGATTTCTGATTCGGAGCTAGCTGCGAAGCTGGTTGAACTGGATGTCTTAACGCCGTATCAGGCGGACCAACTGCGCGACGGCCGGACGAAGCTGAACCTGGGCCCGTACATCATCACGGATTGGATCGGCCAGGGCGGGATGGGTCAGGTTTTCAAGGCCGTTCATGAGATGATGGGGCGTGAGTCGGCTGTGAAAGTGCTGCCGTTGAATAAATCAACGCCGCAAGCGGTCGTCAACTTCACTCGGGAGATTCGAACGCAGGCCCAGTTGGACCACCCCAATCTCGTCCGTGCCTATGACGCGGGTCACGATGGCAACGTCTATTACCTGGTCACCGAATACGTTCCCGGTATGGACTTGCGACGCCTTATCCGCTCGCAAGGCTATCCGCTTTCTGTCGAGCAAGCGGCGAATATCATCACGCATACCGCCATGGCACTCGATTACGCGCACAAACGCGGTCTGCTGCACCGCGACGTGAAACCGGGTAACATCCTGGTCACCCCCGACGGCCAAGCCAAAGTTTCCGACCTGGGACTCGCCGGTTTCGTCCACCTGGTCGATCAGGATCCCCGCGCCGATAAGATCGTCGGTACGGCCGATTACCTCTCGCCAGAACAGATTCGATCGCCGCGTGAAGTAACTGCCGCCAGCGATATCTACTCACTCGGCTGCACCCTCTATTATGCCGTCACGGGAAAAGTTCCGTTCCCCGGTGGCACGACTCGCGAGAAAGCACGCCGCCATCTCGAAGACACGCCGTGGCA
>JAJSAJ010000904.1 GCA_024274855.1 Planctomycetota bacterium
GTTGACGGGTTACCCGTCGACCAAAGTCGAGGACTGGTTGCGTCTGTTTGGCATTTACAAGAATCACAACCTGAACCACGTTCGTTTCCACTCCTGGTGTCCACCGGACGCGGCCTTTCAGGCTGCGGACCTGCTCGGCATCTATATTCAAGCTGAGGCGGGTGTTTGGATCAATGAATCGTCCGCTCGGGGCGAGGGTTTGGGGCCTGGAAAGAACGATCGAACGGTCGACACGTTTATTCAGGCTGAGATGCGACGCATTGTTGACTCGTTCGGCAATCACCCCAGTTTCGTTCTGATGGCGATCGGGAATGAACTCGGCCATTCGGACTTCGATGTGACGGGCCAGTGGATCAAGGCCATCAAGAAGTATGATCCTCGACGCCTCTATGCGGCAAGCACGGCGAGGACGATCACGCCGTTCTGCGACTTTAATGCAACGCATTCAGTTCCGGGTATTGGAATGGTCCGGCAGCACATGGAGCCCGGGACGGACTGGGACTATGAAAAACAGTATTCCCGGACCAACGTGCCGATCATCGCTCACGAAATCGGTCAGTGGCCGGTCTATCCGAAATGGTCGGTCATTGACAAGTTTCGAGGTGTATTGAAGAACACGCGTTTGGAAATCATGCGTCAGCAGGCCGAGGAAGCCGGCATATTGGATCAGCAAAGCGACTTTACTCGCGCGTCGGGCGCCGTGAATGCCATGCTTTACAAGGACGAGATTGAGTCGTTCTTGCGGACCAAGTCTTGCCGCGGGTTCCAATTGCTCTCGATGCAGGATTTTCAAGGCCAGGGTGAAGCGTATGTCGGCTGGTTGGACATGTTCTGGGATAGCAAGGGGACGACCGATCCAGTCAAATTCCGCGGCTATTGCGCGCCGGTTGTCGCGTTGGCTCGGATCCCAAAATACGTTTGGAGATCGGATGAGACGATCGAGGCGACGATTCTGTTGCGCAACGATGGCCCGGTTACACTTGACAAGACGACGGTGCATTGCCGGATCGTTGACGTTGATGGTGTCTTGTTGTACACCACCAGCTTCTCAGCGCAACAGACGCGGCGCGACGAGATCGTCCTGTTGGGTAAGATCGATGTACCGTGTGGCGACGTCATTAAGTCACGCGAGGCATCTCGGCTGACACTCGAATTAGCGATCGATGGAAAAGCAGAACGAAATACTTATTCGATGTGGGTTTATCCGGCCGAGTTGCCCGAGGTGGATACGTCAACCGTTGTCTTGGCCTCCGAGTGGAACAAGCAGACGATCGACGCGGTAAATGCCGGAGCGACCGTGCTGCTCGATGCTCATCAACTGGGGGATCCTGACTGGCAACAGAAACTGGCTCGATGGCGCCCCCTGTATTGGTCGCTGGTTTTTTTCCCTGGACAGACGCAGACACTTGGACTGTTGGTGCAAGACGATCACGCAGCTTTGCGTTGTTTTCCAACCGAGTACTTCAGCAACTGGCAATGGTGGGATGTTTGCTATCGTGGCCATGGATTCGACCTGACCCGGACGATGCCGGCCAACTATCGGCCTATTGCCCAGCCAGTTCCCGATTTTCACGCGAGTCGTAAGATCGGAACGATTTTCGAGTGCGAAGTGGGACGGGGCAAGCTGTTGGTTTGCGGTTACGATCTTTCTCCACAGCGTTGTCGCCAACACGCGGCAGTCGCCCAATTGCGGTATAGTTTGTTGAAGTATGTGACCAGTGCGGACTTTTCGCCGGCGCATAAAATATCGATCGAATCCATAACGCAGCTCTTCCCGAAAGTCGATATCGCAGCCGTGACGCTTCCGCCTGCGTTTGCCGACGCGACTTTTTACTTGGATGCCGCTGGTCGGCATGCGCGGCGAAACCAGCATGTGGCGTATGACACCGCGTTGGATAAGGTCGTCATTTCAAAGGGCTTTTCTTATGATGTGAGCAACGTTGACGGGATGTGGAAAGATGGCCATGTAAGCGCGTGGATCATCGGGCAAAAGAAGTCAACATTCACGCTGCAAACTCCCAAAGCCGTGCATGGTCAGTTGTTTGTTCATTTCAGCGACTGGAACAAGAACCGCCGGCGTGGCATGATCATCGTTGAAGGGGGGCGAATTCGTCTACGTCTTGCCTCGCATGACAAGGATCCGGCAGGTGTCTGGATCAAGATAGATATCTTGCGCGAAGACACACTCGACCAGAAGGTGACCGTGACGTTTCAACGCACCGAAGGTAGTAACCTGATGATTACCGATGTCGTCTTCGTTCCCGCAAAGGAATAGTAGGGTGTGACCAGCTCGCCGTCGAGATTTTTCCATTTTCCGTAACCTTCACGGCGAGCGCCGGCACACCAGCAGGCTTGAACGAGAAGCACGTAGGGTGTGACCAGGTCGCTGTCGAGATTTCTCCATTTTCTGTAACCTTCACGGCGAGCGCCGGCACACCAGCAGGCTTGAACGAGAAGCACGTAGGGTGTGACCAGGTCGCTGTCGAGATTTCTCCATTTTCCGTAACCTCCACGGCGAGCGCCGGCACACCAGCAGGCTTGAACGAGAAGCACGTAGGGTGTGACCAGCTCGCCGTCGAGATTTCTCCATCTTCTGTAACCTTCACGGCGAGCGCCGGCACACCAGCAGGCTTCTGTTCGTGAAGCACGTA
>JAJSAJ010000079.1 GCA_024274855.1 Planctomycetota bacterium
GCACCAGCCGTGTCAATCGTTTCTCGCCGACTCCAATCCGCTCTGTTGGTGACGTGCCGCGACACACCGTTTTCCCCGCAACCGCCGAGCGGATCCAGAATATCAGGCTGCACCTGCCAACGATCACTGCAGTTTGTCTCAAAAACGCGAGCAGAACTCGTCCACCTCGCTGACGGAGACTCACGTCTGCGCTATACTGGATATGGATTTTCCAGCCGATCAACCTTTAGAGCCCTTATAGCACCAATGGAATTTTGGATTGACGTTGGCGGAACGTTTACCGACTGCATCGGCCGAATGAACGATGGGCGACTGGTTCGACATAAACTACTCAGTTCGGGCGTCACAAAGGGTACGATCGGCGACGGATCAGATGCTGCCACGGTTCTCGATACCAATCGAGCGACTGATCCCGACCGATTCTGGAACGGTTACCTGTTCCAGTTGCTGGACCAGGACGGAAAGCCGGCGGCAAGCTCACACATCCGCCATTTCGACCGACGTCTGGGAGCACTCCAACTAGAGTCACCATTGCCACAACCGCCCTGTGCCGGCCAGGCCTACGAACTCACGGCGGGCGAGGAAGCGCCGATTGCCGGTATTCGCTACCTGCTTGGCCTGGGCCTCACCGACCCCATTCCACCGGCAACTGTGCGACTGGGAACCACTCGGGGGACCAACGCACTGATCACGCGGCACGGTGCCAAGACGGCGCTGGTCACGACACAAGGGTTCGCCGATGTGTTGCGAATCGGTTACCAGAATCGGCCTCGATTATTTGATTTGACCGTACGCAAGCGTGCCCCGCTATTCACGCACGTCACGGAAATCGAGGAACGGATCACTTCTGATGGTTCTGTATTGCAGCAACTGGACCCCGCCGTTGTTCGCAGCCAGCTGGCAACATTGCGCCAAAGTGGTACCGAATCACTGGCGATCTGCCTGCTGAACGCGTATGCCCACCCGTCGCACGAGCAATGGGTCGGCCGTATCGCACGCGAAGTGGGATTCGACGAAATCAGCCTGTCATCCGAGATTGTCCCGCTCATTAAGATCGTCGCACGTGGCGACACGACGGTAATGAACGCGTACCTGAACCCTGTATTACGAACCTATATCATGCGATTGCGCCAAGCCTTGGGCAACGGGCGATTACAGCTTTTGACATCGGCCGGCGGGCTGGTCGATGCGAGCCATTTCGTTGGCAAGGACAGCATTCTGTCGGGCCCGGCCGGAGGCGTCGTCGGGTTTTCACACGTTGCACAGACGGCCGGTTTCTCAAAGGCCATCGGATTCGACATGGGTGGAACCAGTACCGATGTCTCCCGGTTCGACGGTCATTACGACCTGGAATATGAAACGGAAAAATCGGGGGTCCGCGTCGTCGCGCCGATGATGGCTATCGAAACCGTTGCGGCAGGTGGTGGGTCAATATGCCGATTCGATGGCGTGAAACTGGCTGTCGGCCCGAACAGCGCCGGCGCGAATCCCGGACCTGCCTGCTATGGCCGCGGTGGCCCACTGACGGTAACCGATATGAACCTATTCCAGGGGAAGATCCTCGCCGACCATTTCCCATTCCCCCTGAATCGTGCGGCAGTCGACTCGCAATTGCGGGCGATGTGCCGTGCAATCGCAACCGCAACAGACACTTGTTACACGCCTCACCAACTCGCTGCCGGGCTGTTGCACGTTGCCAACGCCAACATGGTGAAGGCGATTCGCTCGATTTCGATCGCTAAAGGATGTGATCCACGCGACTATGTGCTGGTCGCTTTTGGCGGCGCGGCCGGCCAACATGCGTGTGCAGTCGCCCGGCAGCTGGGAATCACCCAGGTACTGACCCATCCGGACTCGGGAATCCTGAGCGCCTACGGCATCGGACAAGCTCAACTGGTTCGGCATGGTGCCATTGGAATCTATCAACCGTACACCGAACAATCGGTGGCGGCCTTGGAAGGCTCTTTTCAGCAACTGGAAGAGACACTCCGTACTGAACTGCTGACTGACGGCGCCGATGAAACCCGAATCGACGTACACCGCTCAATTGACCTGCGTTATCGTGGACTCGATGCCAGCCTGACAATCGCCGCACCCGAACAAGGCACCTATTCCGACGCCTATGCTGCCGAGCACCAGCGCATCCACGGTTATGTTCAGCCCGAACGACCGTTGGAAATTGTCGCGATCCGACTCGAAGCGGTCAGCCGAACGGTGGCGCCCCCCGAGCGACCTCGACCGGTTCACCGGCGTCGGATCGATCCGAAAGAAACACGAAACGTCTGGTTTGAGGACGCTGTACACCTCGCTGGTGTCTACACGCGGGCAACACTAGGCCCAGGCGACCGGATTCGTGGCCCGGCTGTCATCTGCGAATCGACTTCGACGACCCTTATTGATCCAGGCTGGATCGGCGAGGTCCTGGCTCATGAGGAATTGCTGCTAACTTTTCAAGGGGGAACGGCGAGGTCGGCCATTCCGGAATTACCAGCCGACAATCGAGCGGACCCGATTCTGCTGGAAGTGTTTAACCACCAGTTAGCCGGTATCGCCGAGCAGATGGGGATTACACTCCGCAGCACCTCAGTCAGCGTCAATGTCAAGGAACGACTCGACTTCAGTTGCGCACTGTTCACAAGCGAGGGTGACCTGGTCGTCAACGCACCACATATTCCCGTCCACTTGGGGGCAATGAGCGAAACGGTGCGTGCGGTCCTGGCCGAGAATCCGACGATTCGGCCTGGCGACGTTTTCGTGACAAACGATCCGTACCGAGGTGGGGCCCACTTGCCCGACGTCACCGTCGTCACTCCGGTACACGCCGAGGACACACACCAGCTGATTTTCTTCACTGCCAGCCGAGCACATCATGCGGAAATCGGCGGAATCGTACCTGGATCAATGCCTCCTTTCTCGACCAACCTTGCCGAGGAAGGTGTGCTGATCGCCAACTTCAAACTGGTCGATGCCGGCCGGCCTCGCTGGGACGCGTTACGGACCCTTCTGCGAAGTGGACCGTATCCCAGCCGTGCTATCGAGGACAATCTGGCCGACGTCGGTGCCCAACTTGCTGCAAACCAGCGAGGCGTCATCGAACTGCGGCAGATGATCGACCACTACTCACTGCCCGTCGTGACTGCTTACATGCGCCATATTCAAACGGCCGCTGAACAAAAGATGCGAACGGCACTCGAACGCTTGACCGATGGCAAGCATGAATTCACCGATTACATGGATTACGGATCACCGATCGCCGTCGCCGTAACCATTTCCGGAGACCGAACGACAATCGACTTCACGGGCACCAGCCCCGTTGTCAGCGGAAATCTCAACGCAAATCGAGCGATCGTGACGGCTGCGGTGATGTACTGCTTGCGCTGTCTGATTGCTGAGGATATTCCACTGAACCAAGGAGTTCTGGCTCCCGTTCGAATCGTCTTGCCGTCATGCATGCTGAATCCGCCCCGAGCGGACCGGCCCGAACGATGTGCGGCGGTCGTGGGCGGCAACGTCGAAACCTCGCAGCGAGTTGTCGACGTGATACTCGGCGCGTTGGGAGTCGCCGCGGCTAGTCAGGGGACGATGAACAATGTCATGTTCGGCAATGAGACGTTCGGTTACTACGAAACAATTTGCGGCGGTGCCGGGGCGACACCCCAGTCCGACGGGGCGGATGCCGTGCACACGCATATGACGAATACCAGGCTCACCGATCCGGAAGTCTTGGAGCTTCGTTACCCGGTCCGCGTACGCGAGTTTTCCATCCGCCGTGGATCGGGCGGCAAGGGATGGCGAACTGGCGGCGATGGCGTCATCCGGCAAATCGAGTTCCTCGCGGACCTGAACCTGTCAATTCTGTCCCAACGCCGTGGGCCCTATCCGCCGTTCGGAATCACCGGCGGTCCGCCGGGTGCGTTGGGCCGAAACCGATTGATCCATGCCGACGGATCGGTCCAAATACTCGGCGGACTCGCACAGCAGGGCGTTCATGCGGGAGACCGACTGATCCTTGAAACGCCCGGTGGCGGCGCGGTGGGAAACAAGCATTAACCGCCAACTGGCCAATGCAATGGGTTTCAGACGTATGGACCAATTCAGCTTACAAACGTTTCATGAAGTATGCCGGCAGATCGACTTTCGAACACCGTTAGTTGGGTTGCTGGGCGAGTTTCAGCGTGGTGCGATCGCTGATGTCGACCGTCTCCAGGAAACACTCGCTGTGGAAACTCACTTGGGAGTGTTGGCGGAGGCATGGGACTCGGTGCTGCCCGGTTTTCCTGCTTGCCCATGGAAACGCCGTACACTCACATGGGAGTATCACCGTGGGGCCCGCGATGCCTATCTGAAGCAGCTTATTGCCGACATTGTCCCCGCAAACGTCGGCCCTCGCCGATTGATCGTTAACCCGGCGGCCGTGTTCGGGCGGCATGCACGTGCGTTGGCCAAATCACTGCCCGAATTCGACGTCATCGGCAGCGACATTGAGCCAAAATGGAATCGTCTGTATCAGTTTGTGAACTTTTGGAGATACCACAACCTGACGAACTACCAATTCGTGCAGGAGGATATTTTCAATCCGGACGCACGGCGCCTGCCTGCGACCATCGCCTTTTGGGGCGCATGTGGCTCGGTTACCGATGGATGCATCGACTGTGCCATCGCAACGAACACTCCCTTTCTGATCTGTCGATCCTGTTGCCATGACAACATCGGCGGGAATACCCATGTCGTGCGACGTCCCGGTGCACTCAACAGATTTTTTGTCTTGAAGAACCGTCTTTTGTTGAAGGAACAGCTGCAACAGACTGGCGCTTATTTCTGTAATCGCTATGGCAAGAGTGCCTATCCAAGGAGCCAAGCGGCGCGAGATTTGGTCAGCAGCGATACGCTCATCGCCGTTGCTCAAAACAGTGTGGATAGTGACATTTGCCGGAGCCTGATCGATCTGGATCGCTGTCTATATTTGCAAGAACACGGTTACGATGTGGTCTACCGCGAAGAGCTTTTCTTCGCCCATAAACGAGACCTCAACGGCGGTTGCCGGCACACCACTGGTCCTCGAAGGCCGTGCTGTGAGTAGTGAGTAGGGTGTCAAGATCGCCGCCGAACTCTTGCCATCATCCACCTTGGCAGCGGCGAGCGCCGGCACACCAGAATCCTGGCCAGTTGACTGGACTGCGTGCCGACCGGCGGTCGTTGATTTGCGAAAGACATGCCGAAGACTGTACCCTCATCGGTGGAGGCATAGAAAGCGTCCCTCTGGCTGGGCGTCGTTGGGACGATTTCGGTAGAAGAGGTCATGGTGGACCGGAAAGCTCGCGTCGTCCTCAACAAGAACAACAGTCATTGATACGCCGCTGCTTAGCCGTCCAAAAATGGCTACGCGAATGAACAACTGTACACCTACCACGATTCATGCGCGGCTTGCGCGGCGTGGAGGTCATCGCGCCGCTGGTTGTACAGGTCAACAGCCGCCTGCCGGTCTGTTACGTACCCAGAATAATACCGCTTGCCCCCGATCTTTTTGTACAAGCGGCCGCTGGGAGGGTCATTGCTGAGCGGAAAATCCGGATACGGCTTCTGCCAGCCACATTGTCCGCAGCAGACTTACGGCCCCTTTCCGCGTCATTGCCGATGAAATATACTTGGCCATTGTCACTCACGTCCGCGCCACGGGATCACTGGGGGGCACTGACAGCCTCCGTGCTGTTCGGCGGGCGTTTTGTCTTTGGCAAATTAGGCTAACGCGTGTCAAGCATTGCCACCACATAATGGCCGAAGCGGGTGCGAAGACAAAAAAACAAAAACGCAGGCACAGAACAACCTTGGCGGAGTAGCTCAGTTGGTTAGAGCAGCGGAATCATAATCCGCGTGTCGGGGGTTCGAATCCCTCCTCCGCTACTATCGCAGTCCATCGCACTGCGTCGCACACAATCGCCCAAGTCCGCAATCTGTAAAGGCTTGGGCGTTTCCTCTTGCGCATCGTCACCGCGCCGCCCATCGCACCCGCTCGCATTCTGCCGCCCAGTTTCGCGTCCTGCGCGCTGCGCCTGGCGCTGCGCGCTTTTTGGCATGTTTCCGATCGCACTGTCCGTTCCGGTCGCCCGCAGGGCTTCCGGAGGATCGACCAACATTTGCCGCATCCGGGCTACTGCATCGGCTTCCTGTCCGGGAAACAGATGCCCGTAGGTGTCCATCGTCAATGTGATGGACTGGTGCCGCATCACTTGCTGTACCACCTTCGGGTGAGCGCCCGTCATCGCCAGCCATGCGCCACACGTGTGCCGTAGGCAATGAAAGTCGCTTATCTCGCCTTCATGGTTGGTGTCGGCCAAGAAGTCGCTTTGCCCCCGTTGGGCGTATTCCTGGGGATCGTCCTTTGCGTCGGCCAGCCATTGCTTGCGGGCCTCGGCCAGATCATCCCGCAACATACGAGCCAAATTCGATTCGTGGGGTAGACTGAATACCGGGGCCTTGGGTGCTTTGGTTGCGATGTGGGCTTTCAGGTCCACCGCCAGTTCCGGCTGGATGTACTGCTGAGCGTCTTTCCGGTTCTTCGTCGCCCCCGCTTTGCAAGTGATATAGGGGGGGTCGGAATCGAAGTACAATCGGCCTCGGGTCAGGCTTCGCAATTCGTTCGACCGCAGCCCGGTTTGGATCGCCGTGCGGTACAGCAGCAGCCGCTCGCTGCCCATCATACCGTATCGCACTGGGCCGGCTTCGGTCGCGGTTTCCAACAGCCACCACTCCTCGGGCAGCAGTATTCGCCGTTCGCGTCGTCGGTCGGCCTTAGGGTTCGGTTTCTTCACCGATGCCAAGGGATCGCGAGGAAGCTTGTGATGCTCGGTCAACCATTTGGTAAATGCCTTGATCGCGTTCAGGTGCGCTTGGATCGTACGTGCCGCTCGCCCTTCATCCCTCAACTTGCCGACGTAGCGATTCACGCCATCAGCATCTATGTCCGCTGCCATTTTGAACTCCGCGTGCTCTGCAACCCACCGGATGAATCGCAGGGTGCTTACGATGTGCTTATCCGTGCGGTTTGCTGCCCGCATCTTGCTTTCGAAATCGGTTAGGTGCAATTCGATGGACCGTTGCGACTCTTTGCTGATCGCGTCTAGCGTCGGGTCGATCACGCCATCGCGCCGCAGGGCCGCGTCGGCCTCATGCTTGCGTGCGATGCGAGTCGCCGTTGCCTTATCGGTCGTGCGGGTGCATTTCGTCTTACGTCTTCCCTGATGGTCAGACCACGATGCAATCCAATTGCCCTTCGCCCGCTTTCCTCCTCGCTTATACACGGATGCCATCGTCAGCCTTCGCGTCTGAGATTTCTTCAACACATACTATGCGTACCGTGACCACCTTCACGTCACCACACTACGCACGGCTTCTTCCCGCAGCAAGCAAAACCGACTTTACTTCCAAGATCTCGCGAGTAGGCATGACACAGGCCTTGCGCTCACTACTTTCTCAGGTCGCCATCAGCGGCGATGGAAGATTCGGCGTCGACACAACGTCCGTTTTCGTCGGGTTTGGCGCTGGTTGTGTCAACGCCGGTTGAGCCAAACAGGACGAAAGCACGCGTGGGTCGCCCTCCTTGGCCGGATCTAGGCCGCGTCACCCACTGTCCCAGCTTTGTCCGTACCAGCTCCACCAACGCAGCTTCAGCATCCTCAGCAGTGGACCACTGACGCGATGATCGCATAAGCTCGCGGGGTGTCACTGATCCACCTTTCCGGTCAATCAGCTCGATTAACCGCCGACGTGCGCGTGCCTCATCACTTTCCTCCAGAATCGAATAGATTCGCACGATCTCCTGACCAAACCACCGGGCTAAACGAACGCCTGCCTCAATGCTTGATCGGTCAATCGCATCGGGCGTTTCCAGACTGGGATCGTCGGCTGCCCACCTTGCAAGGTGAAAAACCAGTGCGAAACGTGCCGCGTATCCTTCCAGCTTGGACCACATTGCCGATAGGTCACCGGATAGCCCGACTTGTTCCTGGGCGTGCGCGTTGAAGAACGTCACCCAGGCGATTTTCGCGGCGGGCGAGAGGCCGATTACGACGGGTCGCACTTCGCCGTCATCGCCAGTTGACGACTGCAATCCGTAGAGTCGGTCGAATAGGTCGGCTATCGCGGTTTCCATGCACGGATCAATATCCGTGTCCGTCCACTTCTTCGGTTGCCGTGGCGGATGCGCCAACAGCAGTCGTGCAGCCAACCCGTTCTCGCGATACTGTTGCCGAAGAGAACGCCGCAGTATCTAGAGTTGAATGCCTCCTGTGACGTTCACCGACGCCCTGGGCACGAACAGAGATCGCGGCTCGCCGGTCTTCCGATCGATCATCATCGACCTGCCACTGAACATCTCGAGCCATCGCGCGACGTCGCCGCCGCTGCCGCCGCTGCCACGTGCGTAGCGGTCAAACCCATCCATCCACCCTGCCAATTCGTCGCGGGCCAAAAGTAGCCCGCGATCTTGATTTCGAAGGATCACCGCCAATGCTTCAACAGTTGGGTCATCGCCCCAGTACCGATCTGCTACAGGTTCTTCCGGTTTTCTGGGCGGTCCTTTGCCGCCTGTTTTTGATTTCTTCCAGTGCAAAAGGTCGCGTTCGTATCGCAGCATGTCGTTACGAAAAACGGTCATTCGCTCGGAATACTCCGCGAGGGCCTTGCGCTGTCGCTCACGGACAGGTTTCAGGGCCAGCTCCAAGGCCGGGCTTTTCATGGTCCCCGAGTCACCCACGATCACGGTCCATAGAATCGCCGGTTCGGTCCAGCTGCATTTCAGTTGAACTCGCCGAGTGTTTCCAATCGCCGACGCTGCGGCGGTGAGCGTCGGCAAAGCCAAATAGGACTCGTCGCAACCGAGTGCCTTCGCGCCGTTTCGAACGAATCCGCGTATTGGCTCTGGCAGCACATCGGTTGGAAACGGCATGTATCGCTCGATTTGGCCCACCTTCCAATCGTTTCCGATGGCCTCGGCGCGGTCGGCCAGTATTTCAACTTCCCGCCGAAGCGTATCGGCGGCGTCGTTAGGTCGCGCATCTACCCAGTCAGCGATGTCGCCTTTGTCCGGTAGACCAGGGAGATCTACCACCCTCACGGTGGCGGCGGGCGTCAGGTTCGTTAGGATCGTCGCTACGTCGTCAGCGTACTTGCCGCCTGCTTCATCGTGATCGGGAAGGATGATGCATTCCTTGCCCGCCAGGGGCGACCAGTCCGTCTTGCTTGCGCTGTCCGAGCCGTGCGCCGATGTAGTGGCAGTCAGCCCGATTCTGCGAGCCACTTCCGCCGCCTTTTCGCCTTCGGTGATGAAGACCCGGTCCACACCGGCCAACTCAGGCAAACAGTACAGGGGCCTCGGCTCGGTCATCCCGCTGATCGTCCATCGATCGCCGCGCCGGGCAACGGGGCGTATGTACTTCGCGCCGGCCTTGTTCCATCGCACGATCACGCCCACCGGATTGCCTTCGGCATTGTGGTAGGTCCACTGGGCCGACCGCTTGCCGTGTTTACGTTCCAGGTACGCTATCGCCGCTTTGTCAGTTCGATAGGTCTTAGCCGGCTTGCCGTTCTGTTGTTGAGGATATTGCTTCTTCTTTCGCGTCTGCCGTGATTGTGTAGACCTTGACACGGTAGACGGGGCATCTGTCATCAGGTCGGCTACGCGCAGCCCCACCGCATCGCAAATTGATTCGATCGAGCATCCGGCGTGACAATGGACAAGCACTCGCCCATCATCACCCTCCGATACCGATAGGCTTGGGTTTCTATCATCATGTGCCGGGCATCGCGCCGACCATCCATTGCCGTTCTTCTTCGCGTCATGTAGTCTGGAAAGCAGCAGTTCGATTGGGGTGGTGATCATTGGTCGTCACCCCCTTTCTTTTTTTCGTCGATCCAACGTTGTAGATCATCAACTGGGTACCGCACACATCGCCCCAGTCGCACATGCGAAATCTCTCCTGATGCAGTCATGGCCCATAATTTGCGAGAGCTAATCGCCAGGGCCTCGGCAGCTTGTGCGGAAGTCAAGAGAAGCTGCGGTCTCCGAGATGGGCTATTGTGCATCGCTCTCTCCCCTTTGCTCTGCCCGTTCACGTAGCGATTTCTCCACTGCTTCCACATCGAATAGAACGGGACGGTGCCCGGCTCGCAGGCACGGAATCCACCCCCGCCGGTGCCAAGCATGGATGGTTGCCGGTGTCACCTTCAGCCTCACAGCCAGTTCCTTAGCGTCCATAAGATCACTCATGTCGTACTCCTCAGAAAGTCGGAAACTGTTATTGCCGAGATTCTACGAGCGGTCCTGGTGGGGATTCGTGGGCGCAGAAGTGGGGACTAGTGGGGACATAAGTGGGGATTAGTGGGCGCGGCGCAAGTGCAGAGTGGGCAACGAATGGCGCGCCGAGGAGAAAATAGTCGGAGATTCGCGGGCGGTTAGAGAATCCGGTAGCCCTTGCCCGGAGTGCCAGGAAACGAAATTACCGAAGCCCAGTCAGAATCACTGTCGGCTAGTCTCTTGAGAACCTTCCGCGCGTCGCCATGCCCACTTTTGACGTCAAGTTCGTCCTTATTGAGCCCCTTATCACCAGATTCAAGCAGGGCTTTCACCACATCGTACTGTGCATTCGTTAGGGTCTTTTTCTCCTTACCGGCCACCACGGGACAACACTTCCGTTCGAAC
>JAJSAJ010000905.1 GCA_024274855.1 Planctomycetota bacterium
ATCCCTGACCGCTTTCGCGCTGCAGCCACATGTGCGTTTCCCCCACCGAGCAACAAACAGGCCCCACGCAAGCGAGGGGAATTGACAATCGCTACAGTTTTGCCAAACTCGCACTCTTCACCACACTAGCCACATAGCCCCGCCTACGCACTGCAACACCCCACAAGGAGGCCCTTCATGGGAACCGTCAGTCTACTCTCCGCGCTGATCTGCGTTGAACTGGCCACATCGATCGGCGGCGAAGTCTAGCCAGAGCCATTGTACAAACATCCGACACTCGTAGCCATGCTGCAAGAAAACAACCGACTTCGTGCTTCGGTCGGTCTTCCCGCGCAGAAGATGTCGCCCGAATTGACGAATGCGGCCCAGGATCACGCGAATTTCATGGCCGAGACCGGGAGTTTCAGCCACCATAGCAACGGTGGGCCGGTCGGGCGCGGGGCCCGGTATGGCTACAATGGATCCCTTTCGGAGAATATCGCGATGGGACAGCCTACCATCGAAAGTGCGTTTTCGAGCTGGCGCAACAGCGGCGGCCACTGGCGAAACATCACCAGCAACTCGACGGTGGCCGGCTTTGGCTTTGCGATCAGCGCGGACGGATCCTGTTATTGGGTCGGAATGTACGGTTATTGACCCCTGTTTTGTGCAAGAACCCGACTGAGGATTGAAGCCCGGTTGCAGCAAGCGGCTCCGTCCAGCAAAAAGCCCGTACGCCGCCACATGGTGTGGAAAGACAAACAGGGCCACACCATCGAAATGGAAGCGATAATTGTCGAGTCAAAATCCGCCGGCAACGCAAAAAAAGCTCACGACAAACGTGCTAAGCACGACGCGCACCACAAGCACGGCAAGCCCCACGAGAAGGAGCACGCGGAACATCACGGACATGGCGGGCACGCGCACGTCGCGATCAAAAAACCCCTGAAACAGCTGAAGCCGATGAGAGTCCAAGTACACGCGATCCGCGTCGATGGAAAAAGGAAGCCGGTAGCAATCGCTGTAAAACGACTGCCTCATGGCAAAGTTGTCGCTCCGCCTCAGATTGCAGTCCACGCCGCTGCCGGTTCGGCAGATGCCCACCAGCAGGTCGTGAATCAGCTGAAGGCGATTGAGACCGAGCTGAAAAAAATGCGCCAACTGCTTGAAAAAATGAACGATGACGATTGACGAGAACACGTCATCGGCAGGCAGCCCGCCTGATGAAAACAGGGCCGGTGATCCACCGCAACGATCACCGGCCATTTCTCTTGAGCTTCCCCTCAGCGTCACTCGGCTGCCCGTGCCGGTTGCTGGGCAAGCAGCGATTCGATGGCTTGTTCCAGCGATGCGCCGAACAGATCGCGATGTCGAATCACGCCATGTTGGTCGATCACAAAAAGGGTTGGCCAACCCTCCACATCAAACTGGCGGGCAATCGGACCACTGGTCGATCCGCCATCCCACCACGATCGCCAATTAAGGCCATTGGTCTGAATAGCTCGCCGAAGACGCTTCTTGCTGTCACTGTTAACACTGAGCAATACAAAGGGGCGTCCACGCATCTTGGTTACGAGCGACCGCTCGTGGTCGTATAGCGACCTGCAGGGCCCTCACCAATCGCCCCAGAAGTCCAAGACGACCACACGTCCTCGATAGTCGCTCAGCCGAAACGTCTTGCCATCAACGTCCTCACCCACGATTTCCGGGGCCAAATTCCCGACCTGTATTCCAACGGCAACTCGACCTGTCGGACCAGCAACGGTCGTGCGAGGCGTTGGCGGCGGGGCCTCGGCCGCTTGATGACCACAGCCGAAAAGGCCCACGATCACGACACTCCATCCAAACACAATGACTGAAGGGACGTGCCCTGTCACATTCCAACGCATAAGTTCTTCCTAACGTGGCAAGGCCACAACCAAACAGGGAACAGGCGTGCATTTGGCCCGCTTCCGTTGTTCACTCGGAAAACATCCGCGCACCGGGCGAGCATGTCACAACCTAAGACTCTAGCGAAGCTTCGCCTCCAACGAACTGACGCACATAAAATATCCGCGGTAACGAAGCAAACAAGAACAAGGCCGCCCCGTTGGGGCTTCGGATTGTTTTTCTGACATGCGACCCCAGGCTTCCGCGACGTGAACACTCTACTTCAGTCGAACACCCGAACACGGACCCACCCAACTGGCCGCGTGAACCCCCGAAAACGCATTACGGTTGCCTGCGGGAACGATTGCGGACGAGCGTCACCACCTTGACATCGGGTGGCTCGGAACATACGGCGTTCGATGACAACGCGCACCGAGAACAGCTCACGCATGCCTCGCCGCTCGACGGACACAACATACCCTTGACGCGCCGAACCACATAGCCGGCCGCGGCCAGAACGATCAAACTAGCAAGGAGACTCTGCACCATCATACTCCCAAGAACACCGCTCGCATGCCAAAACCCACACATCACACAAGCCTTCGAAGGACCAGGCCCGTGTGCGAACCGGCTGGAGGTCCGTTGTCTCTTCGGTCTCTTCTGTCTCTTCCCGAACTAACCGAGGATTCGAGTTCCAATCTGGTAAGTCATCAAGGCTCCAAGATAGGCCAGAGCGGTCATGTAAACAAACGTAAACAGGGCCCATCGCCATTTTCCCGTCTCACGACGAATCATAATAAGCGTTGCAGCACACTGCGCACAGAGTGCAAAAAAGACCATCACCGACAAGGCAACAGGAACGGTAAATACAGGGCGATTTGTCCCAGGCCATGTTTCACGCCTCAAGTGCTCGGACAACGATACCGAGTGCTCATCCTGGCCGTCTCCCAGGTTGTAGATAACGCCCATCGCACCAATCACAACCTCCCGGGCCGGGAAAGAAGCGATCACGGCACATCCGATTCGCCAATCCCACCCCAATGGCCGCACGATCGGCGCAATCAACTTGCCTAGCCGGCCGAGAAAACTCTGCTCCATGTACGCCCCCGCAATCCGATTGGAAATCGTGGATTCAAGTGTCGCTTGCTGACCCTTGAGATCGTCCAAGAGACGCCGACTACCGGAGGCATCGGATTTCGAGGCCGACTGCGTCCCCCCCGTCCGATCGAGCATTTCGAGCGCTTTGATTTGTGAATCGAGTGCCGCGGCTTCCGTCGAGAACTCGGCTCGCATCCGCGTCTCCAGGCCATTTGGGTGTGGAAAGTAAGCCGCAGCCCACACCAGGACCGTCACCGCCAAAATCAATGTGCCGGCGTTTCGCACGAAAGTCCTGCATTGTTCCAAGACACGGGCCAAGACAACACGAGGCAAGGGAACTCGATAGTCCGGGAGCTCCATGATGAACGGAGGGGTTTCCCCTTTCAACAAAGTCCGTTTCAACAAACTTGCAACCACAATCGCAACAAGAATCCCTAAACCGTACAGCACGATGATCGTCGCGCTCTGCAAGCCGAGCCAACGCCCCAATAACGGCCGATGAGGAATAAACGCGCTGATCAACAAAATGTACACAGGCAATCGCGCACTGCAACTCATCAACGGAGCGACCAGAATCGTCACCAATCGATCACGTCGATCTTCGATGACACGCGCCGCCATGATCCCCGGAACGGCACATGCAAATGACGAAACAAGAGGAATAAACGACTTGCCGCTCAGCCCGACCCGAGCCATCAACCCATCCATCAGGTAAGCGGCCCGTGACATATAGCCACAGTCCTCCAGCACGGCAATAAAAAAGAACAACGTGGCAATCTGGGGCAAGAAAGCCAGGACAGCCCCCACGCCGGCTATCACGCCGTTGACCAACAGCGAACGAAGCATCCCAGGCGACAGCGTCGCTGTTACCCAGTCGCCCAACCCCGCCTCTGCCCGCTGAATCAGCTCATTGACCGGCGTCGTCCATGTGAAAATAGCCTGAAACACCAGTGCCATCAGTGCCAGAAAGACTACCGTTCCGACAATTCTGTTCGTTAATAGTCGGTCGATGTGATCGGTAACCGTACTGCCGACCTGAACCGGTCGCGTCACAATGCCGTTCAGAATTCCATCGACCCATTGGTATCGCCTGGTCGTTTCTATCGCGGGAACCTGGACCCCGGCCGCCGCCAAACGCTCTCGCGCTTCCCGCAAATACCGCCGCAGATCGCCATCGCCACGCCATT
Organism: Planctomycetota bacterium; assembly: GCA_024274855.1. Taxonomy (GTDB): domain Bacteria; phylum Planctomycetota; class Planctomycetia; order Pirellulales; family Pirellulaceae; genus JAJSAJ01. Next base: position 4,134 of record JAJSAJ010000905.1, read on the forward strand.
GTTTTGTGCGGGAAACGTAACCATCCGTGTCGAGCAACAGACGCTTCACCAAATAACGCGGAACACGCTGGCCAAATCGATCCTGCAGCCATTGGTGCAACCGCATGACTTCGTCACGGAATGCCTCGGGGAATGGCGTGCTTTCTTTGGGCGTCTGTCCGCTCACCGCCTCCAACAAAGCCTGTTTCAACGCCTCCAAACCAATCTTGCGATGCGCCTGCAAGGGAATCACGGGAACCTGTAATCGGTCAGCAAGCTGCGGCACATCGACCTGGACCCCGCGTTGATTCGCCAAGTCCATCATATTCAGCGCGACCACCACCGGTCGTTCCAACTCCAAAGCTTGGCTGACAAGATAGAGGTTTCGTTCCAGGTTACCCGCATCAACAATGCATAAGATAACGTCTGGAATGGCCACATCCGACTGACGACCCAACAGAACATCGACAGCAACCATCTCGTCGGGTGACTGAGGCGCTAGACTATACGTGCCAGGCAGATCGATCAAAGTCAGCCGATGACGACCGAAGCGGGCCTGGCCAACCCGCTTCTCAACGGTCACGCCCGGGTAATTGCCGACGCGCTGATGGACACCGGCAAGTCCATTGAAAAGCGTCGATTTCCCCGTGTTGGGATTGCCCAACATGGCAACCGTAAAACCGGCCCGGTCGTGAGTGGTCATATGCCAGCCTGTCACAAAACTGCCGGCGAGAGTACCCAACCTTGGGTGCGTTTGCAGCCCGTATTGGTTTTGTGACAGCTCTTAAGAGTCACCGAGACGCACCTCGCAGCTGATTACCGCATGCAAACGGGCTCGCACAATTCAACGCATGCGGTCCGCGAACCGGCCAAACATCCGAACCCGCCGCGCAAAAAAACGATCCGTTTGGAAGTTCTTGGTTCGAACGTGGCCTGAAACCCAAACGAGCGTTCAAGCACCCCCCTCAGTCTACGGCTGGGGTGCCAACTCTAACCGGCTATCCAACTCGCGAACCCACACATTAACCATTTCATGCCGGCGAAAACAGAGCCGATTGCAACCCACACGAATAATACAGGGCCGCCCGCACCGCACCACCTCGATCGATGAACCGCATCGCATCCCCATCTCTTCAAGTCGTTTCACCTGTTTCGGACAGCCTTCGAGCCGACCGATTTTCGCCGCGCGACCTTGAGCAAGAGCATCGAGAGGTATCAACTTGTGCACGCTTGTTTCCCGTCAGAAGAAATGAAACTGAGACTGAATCTCATCACCACTTCCTTCTATAATATCGACCAGGCGAGCCGATCGCAAGGACAGCAACAAGAATTGGCGGCAAAAAAACAGCCAGAATCGCTCCGCACCGGCCACTCCCCTCCGGCAGCAACTACCAATCCACCCCGACTGCCTATTACTCGCAGTTTCACACGGTTTTTTCTCGCCGAGCACCGCTCGGCCCCGTCACAAAAAGGAAATGCACAGCCTGCCAATTGCAGCCCAATTGCATCGCCTTGGATTACGCCAAGTCCCGCTCGGCAAGCGGGACCTACCCGGACCACCTCGCCCGAAACACCTTGCGACCAAGGCCTCAAACAGAACCCGCCCCTTGGGGAATGGACGCCATGAGTGGGGAGGCAGTATTTGGGCAAGGCGCCATATCGAACATGTCAAGAATCGGTTTCATCCAGCGCTGAGTGAGGTTTTCCCGCGTCATCCGCCCCCAATGATCGCGGCTCAGTCGGTTTCCGTGAACTCACGGAGCATGAATCGCTCATTCACGTAGAAACCCCAAACCGAGGGAGAATCCAAGCCTGCAGCACGATCCAGGCGCCCAACACCCCCAGCATCAGTAGAAAGTCCATCGGTGAAAACCTTGTTTCAAAGAGAAGAATCGCTTTGCGGATTCGGTCGGTGGTCACCCCACCTCCGACCAGCTAACCATTACCCTATTCACTGTCGCGCACACCGACTCGACCGTCAAGGGCCAATTATCCGATAGGCGACGGCGTGATCCCCTCAGGCGTCACTGGGCCGGTGCCAACTGAGGTGTCGACGCACCTACGGTTTTTTGGCTTTTTCGAGGATCCTGGGCACCGCCTCGTCCATCATGTCACGAACGTCGACATAGTTCATTGTCCGGCCCTCGAAGGTCCGACTTTCCAGAGCCGCAAGGAATCTGGATTGAAACTCGGCCATGTTAGCACCGTAGATATGGTAGCTGTCGGCCAAATGACAGTAGCGGCCCAGAATGATATCGAGGCCGGTCAATTCGCTAACTCGCCGCGCTATGCGTTGCTGCAGTTGCACGAGTGCAAAAATATTCATCAGTGCGGCCTTATACGCGTCGTTGCTCCGAAATCGCACATTCATGTTCAGCAGATGCCGACCATCGACCTCCGTAATGCGACACCAAAGGCTTTGAAGACAGGCCGGATCATAGCAATCACAGTCTTCCCACACCTTCCAAGTCACCGCTTGTGCTCGACGCGTAAACCCTGTCTGTGCTAGCTGCTGGCAGATTCGCTCAATCTGGTCGATAGGCTCAGCAACGGACGGAACCGTATAGCGAAACAGTCGCTGGTGATAGGTGTACTCCCACCGTGTATCTTTGGGATCATCGGGATCGCGTACCCAATGGTCTTTGATACCATCGCATACTTCCATCACGTATTCCTGCAGATCTTCAAAACCACCCGGAAAATCTCGATGAATCATTGGCTCGGCCAACGGGTTCAGTACCGTCAGCAGCATTGTCGCGTCCTTACTGGGCGGATCTCCTGGCTTATCATATTGAGTTGTGATTTCGCCCCCATGTTGATTCAGTTGAATCAGCGAGTTTTCCCAAGCGCGCGCGATACAATCGGCCTCGACAACCAACACGGGAATGCCACGACTCATCCGCTGGTTCCTTATCCGTTTACAGCGATCCAAAAAATGGGCCCAAATCGGGGGCCACTCCCTGCCAGGCCGCCGAACTACGCCGCGACTCAGCCGAACGGGCACAAAACATGGTAGCATGGCGAATCGGTGTCGGGTATCCTGGACGGTGTCCGTGAAGCCCACCACCCCTCACAGCCCCGACAAACGGTACACTTGGTCCGCCCCCCCGTACAGCGTTCGGTTTCACACCACGTCAAATCTTGTGTGACCACGGTCGCAAACTACCATGAAGGAGACTTGGACAACGAACCAGGCTTTTCCTGCCCGACCGACAGTGCATATCGAATCCACCGAGCGAGACGCATCCATGACTAGTTTTCTTGGACGACTGAGCCAAACGATCGTTGGCCGCGTGCTGCTGTATATGGTCATCCCGACAGTCGCCGTTTTCATCATCGTGATCACGGTCGCCGTTCGCTCGGCCTTCACAAATCTCCGCGAGGCGGCTGAAGAACATCTGGAAACGCAAGCATTGCTGGTTGCATCCACAATCGAACGCATCCAAAGCCAAGCGGCATTGACGGCAAAACGCATGGCCGAAGCGCAGGCAGCCGGCATGTTCAAGGATCGGAAAACGTCCCTTGAGTTCGCGCGCCGCGTGCTCGTCGATTCGCCCAACCTGATCGGGACGTATTTCGCGCACGAACCGAACCTGGACAAGAAGAATGCCGGCGGCGACAGTCCGATACCACAAGAAAGCATGGACAAGTCCGGACGCTTCGTCCCTTATTGGGCTGTCACATCCACCAAGGGCCGTACCTTCAGTCTAGAACCGATGGCCGACTTGGAAACGCATTTCGATTATGAAAGCGTCAAGCAACAATACCTGAAAACCCGAAAAGCGGAACCTTGGATCACGGAGCCTACCGGCCATCTGGGCAAAGTGATCGTCCAACACATCTATCCGATCGTGATTGAGGGCAAGTTTTCAGGAATCGCAGGCGTCGATTTCGCGCTAACCAACATCGAGTCCACCCTGCATCGCATCGCCATCCAGGAAGATCTTGACTTGTTTCTGGTCAGTTCCGGCGGTCATTTCATTCTGGCGACCACGGACCGATCTGACAACACATTGAGCCACCTGCAAACGGAACCGGTTGATAAGACCGTCTACGCCACATTTTTCAGCCCGATGCTCCGCGCGGAAGGCCGCTCCGAACTGTCCTTGGAAACCGACCCTACCGACAATCAGAACTACTACTTCACGTCACTGCCAATCGAAACGGGTGACTGGACACTGATCATCCGGCAATCGGAAGCAAAAGTACTCGCCCCGATTCGCAGCACATTGGTTTTTCGATTGGCTATCGCGTTACTCGGATTGGCCGC
>JAJSAJ010000906.1 GCA_024274855.1 Planctomycetota bacterium
CAGTAATCCGCCGGTTCCGGCGGGGACCAATTGCTGGTCGAGGTCGTTTTTCAGGTTGATCCGTTCGATTCGATCGGGCAGGGTTGCGGTCGCTTCGTCCGGCCCGAGTAAGATTTCCATTGGGCCGCGTCCGACAAGCTGTCCGGTCAGCAGCCAGCGATCGGGCGCGTCCTGAAGGTTGGCATCGGTGGCGAAGGCGGCCCAGACGCGATCGCGGTTCAGTTCATTGAAATAGTAATTTGCATAGCCGGGGCGGGCCTTGATCAGTTTGGCGACGTGTTTCGGTGGCGGTTGTATCTTGCGTACGCGGCCGTGCGGATTCGGCTTGCCGGGGATCGGGATCGGAATGCTCGGTTTCTTATCCGATCGCTTGGCCGGTTTTTGTTTCGGGTCGCCCGACTTGGGTGCATCCGGCTTGGGGACGCCCGGTTTAGGGGTACCGGGCCTGGCTTTCGGTTTGCCTTGGGTTTTCATCAGCAGTTCTTCGTGAGTATGGACGCCGGTCAATCGGACGTAGATATCAAACGTTTCGCCTTCGCGCATGAACCGCATCGGGACTCGCCATCCTTTCGGGAAGATCCCCAGGACGTTCTTGAATCCGTTCACGGTCGTGATTTCGCGTCCACCGAACGAAACGACGCGGTCGCCGTAGCGGAGTCCGCGCCGATAGGCATCCGATGAATCAAGGATGTTCGAGACCAGAACCTTACCTTCTTCGTTCGCGGCAACGGTGGCACCGAGCGTGGCATGGTCGACGATCCGGCCGCTTTGCCAATAGCCGATGAACTTCTTGATCTGGTTGATGGATATAGCATAGCCGACACCCACATTCACCAGTCCACGTTTTTCAAACGAGCCGCGACCGTTGATACCGAGCAACCGGCCCTTGGCATCGAAAAGGGGCCCGCCGGAATTACCGGGGTTGATCGCGGCATCGGTTTGGATGCAATCGGCGTATTCCAACAGTGTTCCGGCGGGTGGCTGGTACCGCCCGACACCGGAGACCAGGCCATAGGACACGGTCAGCTGGAAATCGGTTGCCAGCAGGCACGGGTTGCCGATTGCAAAGCACCAGTCGCCGGCTCGGACGCGATCGCTATCGCCCAATTCGGCGGGGACAAAGTCATCGCGGTCCAACAGTTTGATCATGGCAACGTCGCCGGTCGGATCGACACCGACCAGGACGGCATCGTACAGTCGCCCGTCGCTCATGGCACACTTCATATAGGTACCGCACGGTTTTACGACGTGAAAGTTGGTCAGCGCGTAGCCGTCGCGTGTAATGACCACTCCGGACCCGCCACCTCGGCCACCGCGTGCGAAGACGCCAACGGACGATTTCATCGCTTTGGCGATCGCGGTGATCCGTTCATTCTCGGCTTGCAGTACGGCCGGGGCAGGTTCCAACTCGGCGGCCGCGGCCGCTCGGAGCAGGGCCCCGCCGCGGTCGATCTCAATGCCCGGCCCCACGTCACGGGTCCACGGGGTGCCGGCGCCCAGGACCATCGTGGCCAAGGCGATCAGAACAGCTTCGTGCCGAAACAGACGATATTTCATTTGATCAGTCTCGCATTGCATAGATTCAGATGGTCGGCGACGTCCAGTCTGTCTCCGAAGTCGACCAGGATCTTCAATCGTTTCACACCTTGGACATCCAGGTCTATTGAAAACGGCGGGTCCGAGCCGCGGACCGATCGGCGAAGCAGCTGCTTGCTGTCGCCGGTGATGACCAGCTCAACGTCGCCTCGGCCGCGAAGGCGGCTGTCAATTCCCGCCTCGGCGGTAAAACGCCGATAATCGCTGCCCAGCCGATAGGTTAACAGTGTTCGGCTGTGGATCGAGATACCTTTATCGTACCGGGTCGGTTTGTTGGCGGGACCGAGCCACAGTTGTTCACCTTCGAACCCGCGGTTCAGACGCGGACGGTACATGCGAGCCAGCCGATTGGCCCCAATGCGGGGCGCAACAAACGGCGTCCATACGGTCTGTTCAGGTTGGATGTCGCTTAGGAATACAACGTTCCCGGAAGCGAAGTCAATGCGCGTGACCTGGTCGGCCCGTAAGGTTGCTGTTAATCCACTCGTCGTCACCAGCTGAAATGACCCTTCGGTCAACGCCAGCTTGGCGACCGACCAGACGGACCCGTTGACGTCGTGGACCGTACAGGCAGCTTTGGACCCGCCGGCCCCGGTGGCGTGGAAGTAGATAATACCCTCGAGTTTGGTTCGTTTGACCGGTATCTTCTCGTCATCGAATTCAAAAATAATCGTTTCCGGATTGACGTCGTGCAGAACTCCTTCCAGTTGGTCCAGCGACGTCTCGCTTCGCCGCACCACGACCAGGTCCGCCTCGCGGGCCGCGTGTCGAATCTCGAGCCATTGCGGATCGAGTGTCGGGGACGGAGCGTGGAATCGAACACTTGCAATCGCATTCGGTTCGGCCGGAAGCGTCTGGCTGGGTAACGTAATCGTCGCCTTGCCGCCGGCCACTTCATACCGGGTCGCTCGGAGCCGCGAGCCACCGGTCAGCTCGACCAGGACCGTGTCGTCCGTTGTTGCTGCCTTCTCCTTCGCGACACCAGGCATCGTGATCGACTGCAAATCCCGAGCGGGTAGTGTCCGCGGCTTTCCATCGACCGTGACAACAGCCTGGTCGATACTTAACTGCTGGAGGTGACCGGATACTGAAGGGCCGGTAATCGGTTGGACCGTGACCGGTAACGCCCCGAGTGCGGGGGCCGTCAGCATCAGGCAGAATACGAGTGAGTGTATAGTCATAAGTTTACTTGTTGAGTTTTGAAATGGGCCATGCTCTGCCGCGCGGGCGGATGCGGTTGTCTTCTCTGGTTTGTAGCTGGTTCGTCATCGCCTCAACCGGGAGAGGCCCGCCGGGGGCCGATGCGGCTATTCGCCTTCTCCGCGTGCGAGTCGGCGAAAGTACTCTTCGATCACTTCTCGGTAATGGGCGGGCAGATCCTTGCCGATCTGTTGAAGCGCTTCCTGGCGTTGTTTCGGGGGCAGGTTGCCCCAGCCCGACTTGCTGCCAAGATGCTTCGGGTCAACGTTGCCTGGGCCCTTGCCGCCCATCGGGTTACTGTCCTGGGCCGGACTGCTCGGCTGAAGCGACGAGCCGCTGCTGGACGACTGCTGTTGCTGTTCTTCTAGTTTCTTGATCAGTTTGTCCAG
>JAJSAJ010000907.1 GCA_024274855.1 Planctomycetota bacterium
CGGTTCGCTGTTGTTGGCAACGACCGAATTTATCAAGAGTACGTCGGACTATGGCAAAGCGAGGATTATGGGATGCGTTTCCAACGACTGTGGACGGACCTGGAATCAAACGCACGTTCTCAAGGAAAATGTCGGCAAGAAAAATGTCATGTCCGTGACATTTTTCCGACTCGCTCCTCCATTGCAAGGCGCGGGAGCCATCGGCATGTTCTATCTTGTCAAAAACTCACTGGCAGATCTGAAAGTCTATCTTCGGATTTCTGAAGATGACACCCGGTCGTTCGGCCAGCCGATTTTGGTGACGGATAGTCCGGGGTACCATGTAATGAATAATGCTCGCGTTACGCGACTGACCAGCGGCCGCTTGCTGGTCCCGATAGCCTCGACCTCGGACGCTCGCAAGTCGAACCACTTCGTGGCCAGCTGCTTCCTATCGGACGATCGCGGGCAGAGTTGGCGGCCGAGTAAAACGAAGGTCGACTACGCAAAACGGGGCGCGATGGAGCCCGGTTTGATTGAGTTAACGGACGGACGGGTTTTGATGATTCTACGAACCCAGCTGGGACATATTGCAGCCAGTTATTCGAGCGACGGTGGTGATACATGGACGGCGGCCACGACGTGGGGGGTGCAGGCGCCGGAATCGCCAAGTACGGTTCGACGAATTCCCTCGACAGGCGACCTGCTGCTGGTTTGGAATGACACATACCGGTCGGGCGAGGGACATGGAGGACGACGCGTGCCGTTGACCCTGGCGATCAGTTCGGATGATGGAAAGTCGTGGACAGGGCGCCGCGAAATCGAGACCGATTCCGCATCGACCTATTCCTACCCGAGTATTACATTTTTCCGCGGGGCGGTCCTTCTGAGCTACTATATTCGCAACGAGTCGACCGGGCGGATCTCGACTCGGTTTCGGTCGCTGCCGATTGCCACGCTCTATCCGAGGAAATGAGTCGCATGAGATGGGGTGTTTCAAATCCCATAGTCGTTCACGGGGTTTTCGCCTGCCATCGCGTTAGCACCGGAGTTTTCCCCGATTTCCGCCACGCCCGAACTGACAACTGACAACTGATAACTGACAAGTGCGCCTCCACGCACTCTCGCCGTGCACGGTTACCAAATCCCGAAGCACCTTTGAACTACCGAGGGGCCGTATCACGTGCTTCGTCAATGTTCCAGTCAAGTCGAACAGTTGCAGGACGAACAATTCATTCTTTGTCCGTTTCAAAGAACAAGCCCCCGCGTTTCGCGTCTCGCCTACTGCCCGCGATCGACCAGCAGGTCGTCAATCGAGCGGAGTGCCGCGTCGGTACGTTCCATCGAGATTGCGACGAGGGCTTCGCCATTCTTGCGATGCAGGATGCGCATGCTGCGCATTTCGACACCGGCGTCCGCAAGCCGTCGTGTCACCTTGGCAAGAGCCCCCGGTTGGTCCTTGACATTGATAACAACTGCGTCTTCAGTGATGGCATCGTAACCTACGTCGCGAAGAACTTGCAGTGCGTGGTTGTAGTCATCGACGGTCAGTTGCACAATATCCCAACCTCGGACGGCAAATGCGTCGAGTGATTCGATATTGATGCCGGCTTCTCCGAGCTTGATGGAAATGTCAGCGACAACGCCGTCGTGGGCGATCGTCACAATCGTAATCTGTTTCATTTTTTCGTCTCCCGTTGCATGGCTGCAGCGATGTCCGAAGTCAACTCATCGATAAGTTGCCGAGTTACGTGGGGCATGCATATAAAATGCGCGTGATCATTTCTGACAGCAATTTGCCAGTGTGACAGAACCGAGTCAGGCGGTAGGGGAATAACGACTGTAACGGCCAGCGGATTGCGCCACGCATTGACCCCCAGTGACTGGAGTCGGTCGACAGCATATTGCGCATTTTCAGTGCATTGCCGCACCAGGGACGTAAATCCATCACGGCCCCAACGCCGGATCGCGTACCAAAGAAAAAGTGGCGTAATGCCGTTTCGCGAGCCGGTTACCGTGGTGTCAAGCGTACCGACATACTCGATTGATCTTGCGATTCGGTCGACATTGTCTTTTTTGGCCAACGCAATGCCA
>JAJSAJ010000908.1 GCA_024274855.1 Planctomycetota bacterium
GGTTCGGTGCCTCCTGAGAGTAGACAACAATTCGACATCGAGATTGCACAACCCTCAAAACACGCAAAAACGCCTAGAAACAAGGACCAAACGCTCCGCGACCGTAAATCCAACCCACTCATTCTCCGGAAGAGGCAAAAACACTTCGTACGTAACACCAAGCCCTCCAACTCACTCAGACCTCGCCACATCCCAATGCCGGTGATCACCAGCAGGAAGCCCGTAGTAATCGAGTGCTCCAGGACCTCGTTTCTGGCTCCACACACACTCAGCAAGAACGCGGCCAACAGTTGCAGATAATACGTGACCGAGATGAAATACGCTCCAGCGAGGACAATTCGCGACAGCAGGGCAATCCGCTTCACATGGCCCGTTGCCGTAGCTTCGACCGGCTCGAAATACCGGATATTGAAGCGAATGGCACCGCCAACGGCATAGGCCAACACCAGCAGTAACGCCATGATGACGATCGCCAGATTGCCCACGATACCTGCAAGCAACGGGGCACTGACTAGAAAGCCACTGCCCATAATCGATGCCAACGGCGTCACCGTCGCTTTCCATGTCGCCGACGTGGACAGCCGTTCGGAAAAAGCCAAGTAGCCGGCCAGAAGAAACGCCACGACAATAATGACGACGTTCAACATCGAAGGCTCCTGAATCTCGTCCAGATGAAAATACGTGCGACCCGGCAATTGCAGACGAACAAAACTGGCGGCGTTTCCACCGATTTTGACGACCAACGGTTGAAAACCACAATGCGATCCGGCGAACACTGCCGGCGCATGGACATTCGGTGCTGATCGCCGGCACCGGCAAGTCGACAATCAAACTCGACTGGCACCAAGCCAACACTAACGACCAGAACCGAAATCAGTCGTTTCATCGAGCAGGCGTTGTTCATGGAGCCAGCTTTCCATCCCGTTGGCTATCCGCAGTCGTTACGGGGGGCGAAGAAGATCGCCAGCCAAAAATGGCGCCTATCAATAACCCTTCTGCCACCACACCAAGACAAATTGTAACGAATCGTACGCCTCCAAATAGAAACGGAATCTGAAACACCTCCCGTCCGAGTACCATCCGCCAAAATGGAAATGTGGCCCAAATCAACTGAACCGAAAGCAGCAGGCCAAACCCAAGCAATGCAAGCTGTGACACACCGGGGTGCCGCTGCCAACGTATGACGGCCATTACAATTCCAACAAGACACACCAAGATGTACGGAATGTTCCATAACTGTGTCATGATAAGGGAGACAACATCAGAAAGCATCATGGCCCTCGCCTTTCGGAACGTTTGAGCAATAAACAGACGATAAACGGACAACGGACAGCCCAACATGGGAAACGGAAGGGAGTGGGACCAGTTTCCGGCCACGCTCGCTTGCCTCCCGCCATTCTCGGTACACGATCGAACACTCGAAGTGCGGACAGTCCCAAACAACGTTCGTCCGGCAGCATGCGTTCTACACGACTTCCACTGGCCTAGCGTACGCCGACCGCACCAGCCGTGTCAATCGTTTCTCGCCGACTCCAATCCGCTCTGTTGGTGACGTGCCGCGACACACCGTTTTCCCCGCAACCGCCGAGCGGATCCAGAATATCAGGCTGCACCTGCCAACGATCCCTGCAGTTTGTCTCAAAAACGCGAGCAGAACTCGTCCACCTCGCTGACGGAGACTCACGTCTGCGCTATACTGGATATGGATTTTCCAGCCGATCAACATTTAGAGCCCTTATAGCACCAATGGAATTTTGGATTGACGTTGGCGGAACGTTTACCGACTGCATCGGCCGAATGAACGATGGGCGACTGGTTCGACATAAACTACTCAGTTCGGGCGTCACAAAGGGTAC
>JAJSAJ010000909.1 GCA_024274855.1 Planctomycetota bacterium
GAAGTGCACACACTTCGCGAAGGTCCAACGTTCATTTTAGCCTCGAAATTACAGGGTAAATCGAAGTGCCTGAAAATGTTCTTGCCATTTTGCGCGGAACTTGATTGCTAACGGTTTAATGCGAGCGTCGGCACACCAGATTCCACAACCAAAGTAACGTGTGTCGAGTTTGCTTGACACCCTAACTGGATCGCGTGCCGCAGCACGCGTCAAGCTGGGTCACTTTGATAACCCTCTCACCTTTTCGAGGATTTCTTGGTTGGTCGGCCGGTCTCGCCAGTTGGCTTTTCCAATGCCAATATGTGACCAACGCAAGACTCCCTGCTTGTCGATCAGAAAAGTTCCCGGCGTATTGGACGTATCGGTGTGGATCCGCATTTGGAAAGCCACGCCATACATGGAACTGACCCAATAGCCAGGATCCGCCAGAAAGGTGACTTTCGCCTTGTCCGACCACCACTTGGTGCGGCATCGCTCGTGCGGGACAATGATAAACACTTTGGAACCGGCAGATTCAAAGTCGGTCAAGCTGGAACCCAGCTTGCGGGATTGACCCAGGCAGACCGGTCACCCATCGCCGTAAATGAAGATCAGAACGACCGATTTCTTGCCTCGAAAATCGGACAGCGTCCAAGATCTGCCGGTGGCGTCTTTGAGCGTGAAGTCAGGGGCCGGCGTTCCGATCTTCGCCAAATCGATAGAATCGGCACCAATCCTCAATATCTGTTCTCGAACATCATCTTCCAAACCCACTTCGCGCTGAAGCGACTTGCTGACATGCAACAGAACATCGCCGTTTTTCAAGCGGCGTTGCGCCGCTCGAAGTGCCGCAAGCCCCTTGGGGTCATGGATCTGCCCCAACGCATCAGCCGCCACTAAGGCTACTGATGGATTCTTGTCATCCAGCATCGTAATCAACGTCGGCACCGCGGGTGTTGCGCACAAGAATCCAAGCGTTCTCGCGGACAGGGCGCGCACTTGGAAGTTCTGATCATGGCATCCTTTAATTAGTCCAGGGACGGCGTCGTCTCCGATCGCAACCAACCGCGTCATCGACAACGCATAGGCCTTCCAGGAGTTCATGTCTTGCCGGTTCCGGTAAGGCGTGCGGGATTCCGGCCACTCCTTCGAAAAGGCGGCTAGGATTTTGGCCACTGTGCCCTCGTCTGGCTCGGCTGCGTGCACCGCACATGCTGCTTGCACATAAGCAACAACGAGGAAGGCACCGATTCCCACAACCGTCCGCCAATTATCCACGACCATATTCGTCTCCTCGCAAGTTGGTAACACTTCAGCCATCTGGAGCGGAGTCGTCCGTGGAGAGGGGGGGCAGGCCCCTTTTCTCGCGCCGGAGAAGCCGTGTTTCCGGGAGGGCGAAGCTCCTGCTGAGCCTCTTGTTTGGTTGGGCAGAACGGCTCGGCAGGAGCCTCGCCCTCCCGTTTTGGGACAAAGCCTGGAAACTATCCGTCAGGCCTGCCCACAGCTGCTGACTTGCTGCGAATCGGCCTCTGAATCAACACGGTAGGCAAAAATATCTCCAAAGTTGGAGTCTTGCACCGTTGACTCGCGACAAGCTTGAAAGCTCACTCCGACTCCATATACGTCAATATTATACGATCAAACGGTTTCTTACAGCCCATTCAGAACGCCTGTACGCATGATTACCTGACCGACCGTGCGCCAGACCTCTTTGCGCAACTGACTAACCCGTCCCGTGTCATTGGGATGAACGCGATTTGTCAACAGAATGATATAGACATCCTTCGACGGATAGAACCGAATCGCCGTTCCTGTATACCCGGTGTGTCCGAACGCGTAAAGCAAGTCAACGCCCTTGTCGTTCCGATCGGGCGGGTAAACATCCCACAACAAGCCTCGTCTATCTGGAACCCCTTTCATGTTTTTTGCCCCGGGATTCTGGATACTGGTCATGCGACGAACAGTCTGTGATTTGAGAATCCTTTGCCCGGCGAGGTTGCCTCGATTCAAGACCATCTGTGCAAATCGAGACAAATCGGCTGCCGTACTGAACAAACCTGCATTGCCCGATACACCGCCTTGCATGGCTGCTAACGGATCGTGCACTTGTCCGAGTAGAAACTTGCCCTCACCTCGACCGTATTCAGACTTCTCTGTTGGAACAAGTCTCGCATCAAGACGGATCGGGGGATTGAACATCGTATCGGTCATGCCAAGCGGGCCAAAGACGTGCCTGGCGGCAAACTCACTGTGCTCCACGCCGCTGACCGTTCGCACAATTTCCGCACAAAGTATGGCGTTCAGACAACTATACTGCATCACCTTCCCCGGTTTGCGAATCAGGGGCAGTTGCCGAATGTAGTCACGAATCGCCTTGCGACAGGGAAAGCCGAACTTCGCCTCGATCTTCTTGCGATCGGCCAGGCCCACATAAGGCCGCTCGCCGGACGTATGGGTCATCAAGTGGCAAATCGTGACGTTCTTCTTCTCTCCCTCCTTGAACTCGACAAGGTACTTGCCCACCGGATCGTCCACATCGACCTTGCCCTGGTCCGCCAGTATCATCAGCGCCGTACCTGTC
>JAJSAJ010000910.1 GCA_024274855.1 Planctomycetota bacterium
CCCACGGATGAAGAGGGGAAGCAGGCCCACAGATAGCAAAGCGTCCCACGGATGAAGAGGGGAAGCAGGCCCACAGATAGCAAAGCGTCCCACGGATGAAGAGGGGAAGCAGGCCCACAGATAGCAAAGCGTCCCACGGATATGAAGAAGAACGTGTGGCCCCACGACAGAAGAAACGTCGAAGGCCCGGTAGGAAATATCGTAGCCGTTCACGCCGCTGGGGTCTGACGCAATTTTCGGCGGAGAAAGCGTTTCTTTACGCGAACGCATCTTGTCGCCGAAAATGGGTCTGGCCCCTTGAAAGCGAACCGGCGGCCTACATTCCATGAACGGTTACGAAATATCCCGTGTTTTCAAAAAGAGAGACATTTGATGCGATGCCGTTTGATGTGCTTCCTATTGCTTGTGCTGCCTCTTTGTTCCGGCGACCACTCGGTTACCGGCGCTGAACCCGGCGGTTCCGTACAACTGTTGGACGATCCATCGCTGGCTGCCTGGAGTTTCTATTCACAAGATCCGAAGACGGTCCGCCAGGACGTTTGGACCTTGATTGATGGCGTACTCGTCTGCCGGGGGCTGCCCAAAGGCTATCTGGTAACAAAACAGTCCTATACCAACTTCAAACTGACACTCCAGTGGCGATGGCCACCGGGCAAGAAACCGGGACGCGGGGGCGTGTTGATTCGAATGACCGGCAAGAACAAGATCTGGCCCAAGAGTCTGGAAGCCCAACTGAACACAGGTGACGCGGGCGATTTCTGGGGGCTCGCCGGATACCGTTTGAAAGGCCCTGCAACCAGAACGAAAACGCTCGAACACGCTGACTTTGGCAAACTGACCAACGTGCGAAAATCCCGCAATGCCGAAAAGCCGGCAGGCCAGTGGAACCGATACGAGATCATCGCGGAAAATGGAACGGTCACACTTCTTGTCAATGGCCAGTCGGTCAACCAGGCGACGGACTGTGACGTCGTTTCCGGCCCAATCTGTTTAACTGCGGAAGGGGATGCCATCGAGTTCCGCAACATCCAACTCGAACCGCGGCCCTGACAGGGCAGGGGAGCGGGCGCGGATGCAAAGGCGGCACAACATCCCACCTTGCTCGAATCTTGCTGTATGACCCGCACGCATGGTGCGTGCATGTTGTCCGATGGATGTCCAGGTCCGTCGGATGAACGGACGTGGGCATCCGTTGAACGATTTGTTTGCGACCGAAGGCCGCGTTAGGAGATCGATTGTGAGTTCCGGACCGAACACGTTTTCACGGCGTCATTTTGTAACTTCGGCAACCGTTGCCTTGGCAGCACCGATGGTCATTCCGCGTCATGTTCTCGGTGACAAGACCAACCCATCGGCGAATGAGAAGATCCGGCTGGGTGTCATCGGCATCGGTAAGATGATGTACGGCTCCCACATGCCACACTTTTTGCGAATGCCGGAAATTCAATTGGTTGCCGTCAGTGATGTCGACACGACTCGCCGCACAGCCGGCAAGGCGCGCGTGGACAAAGCGTACGACAATTCAGAATGTGCATCATACAGTGACTATCGAGAGATTCTGGTGCGCGATGATATCGACGCGATCGCCTGCGCCACTCCGGACCACTGGCACGCCATGGTCATCCTGGACACGTGCAAGGCGGGCAAAGACATGTATTGCGAGAAACCGCTGACAAACAACCTGATGGAAGCCAAGACCGTAATGGACCGGGTCAATGCATCACACATCATCTTCCAGACCGGCAGCCAGCAGCGTGCCAGTGGAAATTTCAGATACGCTTGCGAACTGGTTCGCAACGGGCGCATCGGCAAGATCAAGCAGGTGTTTGTCGGTGTCGGTGGCCCACCGGTGCCTTGCAATCTGCCTGGCGAACAAATGGAACCGGGCTTGGATTGGGACCGGTGGCTGGGAGCGGCGCCCATGCGACCGTACAATGCGGTATTGAGCCCGCGTGGTGTCCACAAGCACTATCCAAACTGGCGAAGCTATTGCGAATACGGCGGTGGCGGCATGACAGATTGGGGGGCCCACCACTTCGACATCGCTCAATGGGGACTCGGCATGGACCATTCAGGCCCCACCCAAATCGTTCCGCCGTCAGACCCGTCCGCGAAAACTGGTGTGAAGTTTGTTTACAATACCGGGGCCGAATTGATTCACGGAGGCCCGAGCGGCGTCACGTTTGTCGGAACCGACGGTGAAATCTTCGTCAACCGCGGCAAGCTGATCAGCAAACCTGACGACATTGTCAAGCAGCCGATCGCCGATGACGAGCTTCACCTTTACAAGGCACCTGCAAATAGCCATGCCGGACACCGTCAGGACTGGGTCAACTGTTTACACACTCGCAAGCAACCGAACTGTCCGATTGAAACGGGTGCCCGCAGCGTAGCCGTCTGCCATCTTGGAAATCTGGTCTATCTGCATGCTGAAGCGATTGGTGGCAAAACACTCCGATGGGACCCGCAACGATGGGAATTTCTCGACAATGATGCAGCCAATCGCTGGCGAGACTATCCCTATCCTCGCCGTAAAGGTTACGAATTGCCGTAGAACACATGAACCAGAAGACGATTCTGTTGTCGAATAGCCGTTCACGCCGCTGGGGTCTGACGCAATTTTCGGCGGAGAAAGCGTTTCTTTACGCGAACACATTTTGTCGCCGAAAATGGGTCTTACCCCTTGGAAGCGAGCCGGCGGCCTACATTCCGTGAACGATTCTGTTGTCGAGCCATGCCTGATCCCGACCGATCTGTCGAGTTGCTGATTCGCGAGGCGAGCCGGCGGTTTCTTGTTTCCGCAAACAGGGTCCGGGTCGTGCGTGCACCGTATCGCATCTGCCCGCTTGGTGCGCACATCGATCACCAAGGGGGCACGGTCACAGCAATGGCGATTGACCGGGGAGTTCTTCTGGCTTACCTGCCAACTGCGTCACGCCAGGTGGCAATCAGCAGTCTTGATTTCCCGGGTCAAGTTCACTTTCATCTAGACGAGGTTCCAGACAAGCGGAATGGCGAGTGGGGCAACTATGCACGGGGGGCTGCGCGTGCATTGCAACAAAGGTACTCCCTTTCACGGGGCCTGCAAGGCCTGACGTCCGGTCGCCTTGACGGCGGCGGCCTTAGCTCTTCAGCGGCTGTCGGCGTCGCTTATCTCATGGCCTTGGAAGACGCCAATGGCCTGGCCGTTTCGCCGCGGGAAAACATCGCGTTGCACAGTTCGATCGAAAACGGATATCTGGGCTTGAAGATCGGAATTCTGGATCAAGCCGCCATTCTGTTGTCAGCCGCCAACCATCTGACACGGATTGATTGTGCGACGGTCCAGCATCAATTATTCGCCTATCCGACCGAATCGCCTAGCTTCAAGATCATGCTGGCTTTCTCCGGCCTGAAAAAAGCATTGGTCGGCACCGACTATAACCGGCGCGTGGCCGAGTGCCGGCAGGCGGCCGGTCTGCTCTTGGCTGGAGCCGGCCGTGCCGACCGGCCGCATTTACTCGGCAATGTTCGCCCTGCCGAATACGACGCCTATCGTGGTCAACTTGAGCCCGTGGCGGCGCGCCGTGCGGCTCATTTCTTTTCCGAGCTGGAACGTGTCGAACGGGGCGTGGCCGCCTGGCAGCGTGGCGATTTGACGACGTTCGGGCGTTTGATGACGGAATCCGGCGCCAGCTCGATCACAAACTATCAGTGTGGCTGTCCGCCGCTTGTCGCTCTCTATGAACTTCTGGTCTCCAGTCCGGGCGTCCACGGCGCTCGGTTCAGCGGAGCCGGATTTCGTGGGTGCTGTGTCGCATTCGTCGAACCGGATCGTGCGGACACCTTGGCCCACTCTGTTCTAAGCGTCTACCGTAAAATGCATCCCGAACTGGCTGACAATGCGCGCGTCATCCTGTGCAACTCGGCCGATTGTGCCGAAATCGTTTCCCGCGGCACCCATTCGATTCCCCCAACCTGACGAATGCGGAACGGCCGGGACGCCGATCCAATTCACGCAGTCGCACGGCCCCGATTACCTGTTCCCGTCCGTCCCTGATTCGCAATAGAGAGGCAACCATGACTCGACCTGAAATTGACGACACCCGCCCCGATTCGATTGCCATCGCCGGTTCATGGGGCTACATCGGCCGTAAGTTTCTTGATGCCGCTCTGGCTTTGAACATGCGAACATCGGTCTTTGATCCGGGGCCAACTCCTCCCGATGTCGACGTCAGTCGCTTCACACCGTACCACACGTCGAACC
>JAJSAJ010000080.1 GCA_024274855.1 Planctomycetota bacterium
GCTCAATAGACTCGCTCACCAACGGCACAAGGCCGTTGGGGTCGATCAGCCGAAAAAATAGCAGCGAAATGCAAATCCAACTGCAGACGGCTAAACAGTTACTCTTTTTTTAAGATCCAGCAGGTGCGCTGCCAGTCCTTTTTCATTGATGCCGTCGGTGTGACCGTCCTTGACAAAGTCAAAGCCGAACTGCTCGGCCCAACCGATGACGCTGCAACCGACGCTGCCGTATTTCGAGGTCCACGCGAAGCCCCCATCAACGCCGCCGTCCATTTTTTGGCCACGCGGGTAGACAAACACCATGTCTTCGAACGAATGGTACCAATCCATTGTCCGGGCAGAGACAACGACTTTGCCGTTGTTGTTCCAGAGGATGCGCGAGCAAGCGTGAGCCAGGGGATTCGCAAGAATGCTCCCTACGGTGACAAGTAACCCGAGAAGGATGGCGATTCCGGACCGGCTCAGGCACTAGCTGGCAAGATGTGGCATCATGGCTTCACGCACGCTGTTGGTCACGAGTGTCTTTTCTGCTCACTCAGCGCTGTCGTCCGCAGCAGCGCCTCGCGTTGTGCCCTGCGTAATCCGACAAGCTCGCCAATCTCTGTGAACTCGCCTCGGTCGCACACCCCACAGTCCATGGCTGTCACCGCCAACGCGACCAGGCGGGAACGAAACGCGTCGTGTTCCGATTCAACCTGCGCGTCGGTGAGAGCCAAGGCCTCGTGCGTGGCCGTTGCCACGCCCCGCGCATCGAGCTCGTCCAGCGACTCGAATTGAGCTGCTGTAACGTAGCGAAGATTGCGCAGCCGAGTGGCCACGAGTGATCGGCTGACGCCAAAGAACGAGGCAATCTGAGTCAGGTCACACACGTTGATCGGTTCGGCGCCGCGACGGTTCCGTCCGGTCACCGGCAAATTCGTCGCTTCACGCACTCGCTCGCTGCGTTCAGAAAAGAGGTTCACTTCCACGCTGCCTGTCCGGCCTCGCACCTCCTTGCCAAGCGACTCCAGATACCGCCGCAAGCTGGATTCCGGCAGCAGGAATCCATTCGCAAAGGCGCTGGCCCGAACCTCGACAAAATCCTGCCGACATTCGGCGCTGCAAACGAAACTGCAATGAGAACGATCGAACAACGAATGACCGAATCCATGTGCGTAGTGAAACCGCCTAGCCTCAATCGGCAATCGTCGGTTGACGATGATCAGAAAGCCCGTCTCTTGCGAGTTCACGAAAATGGCCGTCACATCCTTGGGTAAGTCAATCTTCGTCATGCGAATCCGTTTCATGACCAGCGTGTGGTCCAGGTCACGAATGGGCGCATCGCCAAGATTCAATCGACGCCGTTCTTCGTCAGCGGCCTGGAATCCCTGCTCCATAGCTTCCCACGCAATATTCGGCGGCCCAACGTGGTAGGTGTGTGATCCCAACGAATTCGAGTCGAGACAAAGTCGCCGTTCCAGGTCCGTCAGCGTTCTCGCAATTGCGAGAACTCTTTGGGTTTCCGTGAACTGTTCGTTATCGTCGCGGATACTGGGAAACGCTTGAACCAAATCGCTCAACAAGTCATCGTTGCCTTCCGATTCATCAACGTGTGATCCGGAGAGCAACACCGAGGGACTACATTGGTAGAGCGATGCAAGGCGTTCCACGTCTTCAGCCGTCACACGCCGATTGCCACGTTCCATCTGGACAACCGTCGACCGTGACAGATTCAAATGGCTGGCGACCTCGGCTTGAGTCTTTCCGGCGGACTGCCTGACATGTCGCAGTTGCTTGCCAACTTCGGGCATCTGAACGACTCCTTTGGACCCACCTTCTCCAAAGCGGGCATCTTCACCGCTCGGACGTCGAGTGAATCGACGGGTGCGGTGGGGGGCGCTTGTCTCCGACCAATTATTAAGGTAGCATTACAACCTCTTTTGTCAACCAGCCACCTACATGTTAGAAACTCTAACATCCACCGTAACTGTTTAGCCGCAATACCGTTTAACGAAGGATCGCCGCAGTCGATGGCAAGCTGCATGCTGCGACAGCATGGTCTGCCGGCACAACATGTTGACCCAGCACCCTCGCTAGAAATGCTTAATTCAACGGTATTGTGTTTAGCCGTCTGCAGTTGGATTTGTATTTCGCTGCTGTTTTTTCGGCTGATCGACCCCCAACGGCCTTGTGCCGTTGGTGAGCGAGTCTATTGAGCTAAGGCAGGCATGGCATGCCGGCAGCCGCTCGCTCCCGGCCGCCAAAGGCGGCGGGGAGCGAGCGGAAAGGGGGTTTCATCACATGCTTTTTAGCTCGAGAGACTTATTCACCCATGGGACAAGCCCACGGGGGTCCTTCGACCAACGCACGTTCTCCATTTGGCTAAAGTGTAACCATTCACCAATCGTCGGTGCCCGGTTCATTCGCAGCCCGTTAGCAAGGAATCCATCGGAGAGTTAATGAGAACATTACGCCATGGAACGGATCGAATTAGAGCGGCACTGCTGCTTGCAGCTGGAACGGGCAGCCGGCTCCGGCCACTCACCGAGGATTCGCCCAAGTGCCTGACCGAGGTCAATGGAACCCCTGTTCTCGAACGTCTGATTCGGGGCCTGCGGGCGTGGGACATTGAACGTTTGGTCGTGGTGGTGGGGCATCTTGACGGTTGCGTTCGTGACTTTTTGGACCGTTCGGGAAGCGGACTGGACATCCAATATGTCCACAGCACGAAATACCGCACGACGAACAACATCTACTCATTATGGGCCGCTCGCCACGCGATTCAGGAGCCGCTTTTGCTTCTTGAATGCGACTTGGTCTTTGATGACATCCTGCTCGGCGAGATGCTGGAACCTGACCGGATTGCCGTCTCGGGGATCCTTCCCTGGATGAACGGAACCACGGTTTCGCTCGATCAATCGAACCGAGTCACACGTTTTCACATGGGCAGAAGTCAACCATTAGGTGAATTCACACACAAAACGGTCAACATGTACAGTTTCTCGCGTCCCTCCTGGCAGCGTGTCACACGACGGTTGGAGGATTACATTTCATCTGGCCGAGTGAACGTCTACTACGAGGCGGTTTTCGCGGAAATGGTTGCAGATGGCGACCTTTCGTTCGAAGCGGTTTTCTTCGACAACCAGCGTTGGTACGAAATCGACACGCCTGAAGATCTTCTGGAAGCCGAGCGACTTTTTCCGAAAACTAACGAGTGGCAAACAACCAGTGCGATCGGACCATGATGATCGTTGAACCAGATTGCTCGTGAATAATACCAGCTAGGAGTTGGAGGTATCCGGTTGTACACTTCCTGCGTTATCGTGGAACGTTTCGTGACCTTGAAGTTGTAGACTCCCAGAGGCGCGTTCCAACGAGTGCCCAGGTAGATCCCCGGCTCGATCCCGTACTTGCGACAGGACGCGACGAACTCGGCGACGATGTCTCGGCTGCCGTCGCCCCACCGAACCGCCTTCAGGCAATACGGATTCACGTCCGATTGCC
>JAJSAJ010000911.1 GCA_024274855.1 Planctomycetota bacterium
CATTCTTATTGTAGGCTGCCCCATGGCTACTGCCAGAAGAGTCTCTCTCAACTGCTCAATCTCTGCCGGCAGTAAACCGGGCGTCAGAATGGCACCGGCAGATTTGTCCGACAACAGAGCGTCGACATAAGCCTGAGCGGTTTCCGCGATTTCACCCGCATTGTTCGTGGCTGGAAGAGGCAATACATGATTTCCACTTGAATTGCTGCCAGATTGACGCGTTCGCAGATCAAGCTGATTGACAGGGAGCGGGACTTCTACCCGAAGAACCTCGCCGCTACGCAGAACGTCGAAATGGAGCGACTCAAGCTCCCCTTGTTCGATCTGCTCAACGGCATCTTGCATCGCAGAGTCCAGGTCCTCCAGGCTGACACATTGTTGCTCTTGAAGCCCCACGACGATGTCGACCTCGTGAATACCGGCTTTCCCTGCGGGACCGTCGGCACGAACGAATATCACATCCAAACCACCCGAGTACTCCGCAAAGACATTCTTCTCGCGAAAACGGTCTTTTGCAATCGGATGAAGGTGGAGGCCGATCCATTCCAACACTTTGGCCGTCAGGGGCGAGACGGGCCCCGTAGTGACCCCGAACCAGAGCGGGGTTTCGCCAGACTCAGCGCGACGAATCGATGGACCCTCGGTATGGACCGCTTCCGCCTGTTCGATTATCACCACATGCTCCTTGCCGCGGGTCAATGTGAACACGCCGTTCTTTATGTCTAGTCCGTCATGTTCACCGTCGATCTCCACAACATAGGCTCCCGCTGCGACTCGCAACGAGTCGTTGCCTGGCGTAACCGTGAGCTTGTCGTAAAGCTTGTCTCCTTTCATGATCCGAATGTCCACATCGGGTCGCGGACAGTCAATCTTGATGGTGCCTTTGTTCCATTGCAGAATGACTACAATCGCCGCCAGCAGTATGGCACCGCCAGCGGCAGCCAGTCCGATCAACTTACGGTTCCTGGAACCGCCGGATCCGATCGACGCCCGTGGCGTTGCCGGTTCGGCCGGCCGTGGGGCGACATCAGGTTGCTGCAGGTGGGCCAACCACTGACCGAGCAACTCGGCGACCTCCGAAGCCGATTGAAAACGCTGCTCACGATCTTTGTCCAGAAGTCCGTCGACAATCGCTTGCAGCCAGACGGGAACGTCCGCATTGATCTTGCGAAGCGCCCGCGGCTTGTCGTTGGCGATACGGCTCAAAACGCCCATCATCGTCCCGGCCCGGAACGGCGGGCGTCCGGTACACATGAAATAGAGAACGCTGCCCAGGCTGAACAGGTCCGAGCGGTGATCGACGTCTTTTCCTTGGGCTGGTTCGGGCGACATGTACTGGGGCGTGCCTGCAATCACGCCGCTGCGTGTCATGTTGGCATCGTCGGCAGCCCGAGCCAGACCGAAATCGGTCACCATCACGCGTTCCACGCCGGTTTCGAGAAGAATGTTCGCCGGCTTGATATCGCGATGCACCAGGCCCTGGGCATGCGCGGCTGCCAACCCCGAGGCAATCTGCACTGCGACGCGCAGAATCTCGACAACCGGAAGAGGACCATCGTCGTTGACGCGTTGTTCGAGCGACTTGCCTTCCACAACCGGCATCACCAGATAGGGCAATCCCCGCTCTTCATCGACCGTTTGAATGGGAATGACATGGTCGTGGACGACGGCGGCGGCCGACTTGGCCTCGCGGTAGAAACGCTGTCTGGCGGCGGCACTGGTCGCGAGTTCAGGTGCCAGCACCTTGATGGCCGAATGGCGGTCCAATGCCGGGTCGTAGCCACGCAACACAACCCCCATGCCGCCACGTCCCAGAATCCCGGTGATCTCAAAGCGTCCGAAACGCCCAAGTGATTCGGACGTGTCGCTGGGAGCCAGGAAGTCGACGGTGCGCTCTTCATCGGCCGGTACCGTGGCTGACGGCAATGGCCCCTTCACCGGCGATAATGGACAGCCCGACACGTGACCTTCATCAAGTGAACCGGGGTCGAGGAATCGACGCACGTCGTTCCAACTGATGCCCGCCTCGGCAACCGATTCCATCTTCGACTGGCAGGTCGGACACTCCTCGACATGAGCCGTGACCTCCTGTTCTTCCTCGGCAGGAAGCTGATCACAGACCAAACGGCGAAGCATCGAATCGTCGTAGTGAAAGCGAGCTACCATCGGACCGTTCTCCTACTCATTCGTGAGTCGTTTCGAGAGGGCGCGGACCTTGAACGAACGGATGCAGACGTCGATCTCGGCTGCCTCGGGATTCCCACCGTTTTTCGCCAGGAAACCAAGATTTTTCGGGGAGCCGTCGCCCCACGTTTTCTCACCGACGATCTCGAAGTCCTTTCCATCGGTGCTGAAGGCGCACTGATACGTGGCGCCCTCCTTGGTCACGCGAATCCAGAACCGGTTCAAACCCGACTTATTGAGGACTAGGTCGTGCTCCGGTCGTTGGTCCGTTTCGCGGACCAGGACGAAGTTTTGCGTGTCGGGCTCACGCCAACTATGCTCGTAGGACCACTTCAGGTAGTTGTCGTCGTCGTTGTAACAGAGTAGTGCAACCTGGTGGTAGTGGGTCTCAGGTCTGAACTTCCAGACGGCCAGTGTGATTTCAAAGTCGGTGTTTGCGGCAAGGGGATTCTGGATCAAGAAGAGGTTCTTTGCCTGGATTCCATCACCGGCCCGATCGTTCTTCTCGTCGCCGTGGATGCTGCCGCGTTGCGTGGTGATTGTCAGCAACCCTGAGTTCTTCGTCAGCGACACGTGCGTTGGATCGTGACGGACCGGCTTCCAGTTCAGGCCGAGTCTTCCGTTGAACCGGTCAACGGCGAGCAGCTCCCCGTCGAGACGTACCGGCTCTATGCTCTGGACGGGTTTCCCGGCGCTCAGTTGGCCGACCACCGGCGTTCGCGGCACAGCCCGCACAGACTGGGGTGGCTCCTGCTCCGAAGGATACCCTCGATACGGATCTTGCTTCTCTTGTTCCGCAGGACCCGATACAGGCGGTTGATCCTCCTCTGGCTCGGCGAGTTCCGCGTGCCCATCGTTCCTGAAGGGTCGACAGGACACGAACTTCACCTCGCAAGCAGGCAAAGCGGACTTGAGACGCTCCATCTGTTCGCTGTCGATCTGTGCCGCACGAACAGTCAGAACCTCGAGCGTCGTAAGCTGCACCAACTTGTCGACAACCGGCTCTGAAATGCGTCCACCCGTGATGTGCAGGTTTCGCAGGGATGTCAGTCTCCGCAGCGCGTCGAAGCCGTGCGCTGAGAGGTGATCTGCACGAAATGCCAGCGTCGTGAGCTTTTTGGGCAGCCCCTTACTTCTGAGCGGAGCCAAGCTTTGAAGTGCAGCGTCCGACGGGCTGCTCCTGGGCACCCGGAGTGTCGTCAGACTTTGCATCCGTCCCAAACGCTGAAATCCGACATCCGAGATCTGGTCGACTAGCAATTCAAAGCGTTCCAAGGAGGCGAGCTTAGCCACATGCCTCATAGCCACATGCCTCATAGCGTCGTCGGGGCTATCGCAATGCGTCAGACGCAAACATTTCAGGTTCGTCAAAGGCTCAAGATACTGGAGATTCGAACCACTGAAGTTCCTGGAGAATACGGCAAGCTCTTCCAGGTTACGGCATTCTTTCAGATTCTCCAGGCCGTGACCGACAAGCGACGATTGGCATATGTGTAGCCGTGTCAGGTTCCTGAAGTCCCCGATCTCCCTGGCCACATCGTCGGTCATCCAACGGCCACATGTGAGAATCGCCACAACTTGGCCCTGTGTGTCTTGCTCAACCGAGCCGTACATTCTCGCTTTTCGTAATGCGATCTGTGATTCCTTGTCCCCGTCGGTCCGCGTCTCTACCCAACGATGGAGTGTCCGGCTGTCATCGGTCGAGGAAGAGCCCTCTCTTGACGATTCCGGAACTCGCGCCGACAACTCTTGGCTTATTGCAGGCCGAGCGCCTGACGGAATAGCTGAAACGACAAGGAGGACGCCCGTCAGTCGCAGAAACAGATTGGCATGTTGCGTGCGATCGAACATACTTTTTCTCCTAAGACTAAGTCTCATGTTTTGTTGCATCGCCAAGCTAAACGAGCAGCGGTACTTGAGTTGCCAGCCCCTTCAGCCAATTGCCTTCCGCATACATACACACGTGGTTCCGGGATCTGTTTCAGGAAATAGAGATTTCGATCGGGATTGGAAGGTTGGGGCACGCATCGCGAGCACCGCCTACGGCCGTTTCTTACTGCTGTCATCCAGCGCATCTCGCTCGACAAGCAGCACCCGGGCACGGCGTGTTTCTTTTTCGAATGTCAGGCCCGTTTGTTTAGCGAGATTGTCAAGGACCGCCGCCTCGTCGACATCGCCTTTCTCGCGAATCTCACGATACCTTCGGGCGCTCCAGCGCCAAACTATGCGCTGCTCCGGCGGGCGAGCGATCTGGTTGTAAATGGGGCGGCCAATGAACTTCGCCGCGCCGACCAGCACATGATCGAGTGTGACGCCACGTCCTCCCTGCAACCGGTCGCGGTCCTTGTCGAAGATGTCAACCACATGATAGTCGCCATACTCGTCAAGTTGGCCCACGTTGCCTGGCAACGGGCTGTACGAGTACTCTCCCTTGGCGACCAGAACCTCGCGTTCCGCCTCCGTCAAGCGAAGGCGTATCGGTAGACGGAGTTCTTTGCGAAGAACGGTCTGGAGCCCTTCGACGATTTCCTCGGGCGAAGACCCCGCGCGGACGACCCAGTCACCGGGAATCTTCGTGCCTCTGAGTTGCTGGTCTCCCAACAGTTCGTACGACTGGACACCGCCCTTTCCATGGTGGTGATGATAGTAACCACCGGTCAATTTCGTGATGAGGGCCGCGATCGGATTCCCGTCGTCTCCGATCCATCCCATCCCGCCGGTGCTCAAGTTGCCCTCGTGCAGGCGCCTCGGCTTTGTCGGTGCATGCCCCCAGTAGAACCACATGTAATCCGGCCCCTCGGGCAAGATCTTCGCCTGGTGTGTCGCATGAACGCGATAGTACTCCATGCGCCCGGCCGTGAACGGTGGGGCGACTCGCTTCACGACCGCATCATCCGGCAATGCGTAGGTCGTCCGGAACTCGTCGAGCAGCCGCCTTGAGTCGTCACCCGGCGAACTTCCTTGCTCCTCCGCTTCGTCGGCGACCGATTTGGCGGAGATAAGGGCGATCGTCCAAAGTACGACGAAAACAGTCAGATAGACGCGATTCATTTTGTTCCCTCCCGCAACGCCCGAGTTACAGCACGCGCGTTGCAAACAGTGTGTTGCAGAGCTCTGGACGTTTTGTTGACCCGACTTCAGTTGTTCTTGTCAGGCGAGCCTGGTTGTTTCGGTTGTGCTTTGTCCCGAAGTCTCGACTTAATCACCTGGACTGTCCTCCTATTCGCTTCCAGCTTCTTCGAATCCAGAGATTTCTTTTCGGAGCCGCGCCAACACGCGACACCGCGCGATGCGAACCGACCCTTGCGTCTTGCCGAGGATTTCTGCCACCTGCTTGATCGACTGTCCCTCGACGCCGGTCAGCCAGAAGGCTCGCCACGTGTCCTCTTGGAAATCCCGACGTACGCGCTGAGCGGCCCAGCGAAACCGTTCGCGCCGGTACTCGATCTCGAACAGCGTGGTCGCTGCTTTTTCCGACGCCGGGTGTTGTCCCAGAAGCGTCAGAACACCAGTGTCGCCACTTCCCCGTGGCCCCTTCTGACGGGTGAGGAAGTTGATCGAGAGGTTCCGGGCGATACGAAACAGCCAGCCCCGAAACGATCCTTTTTCCGAGTTCGGATCGAAGCGGCCGATCGCCTTGTTTACCGCGACAAAGACCTCTTGGGTCAGGTCCTGGGCATCGGCATGCTGAATCCCCATCTGTCGGGCCAGGCGATACACCAACGGCTCGTAGATCTCGATAAACTCCTGCCACGCCTCATGTTGTGACGCGTCGCCGAGCTGCACAAGCAGTGATGGTCGAGTTGCCGGTCCCTTCATCCAATCGCCTCCCACCTACTTACACACGCGGTTCCAGCATCTGTTTCAGGAAACTGTTGCGTGCCCCTCATGGCATCGAGCACGACGGGCTTGCCAGGCAGGCGCTGCGTTCGTGGCGCAATCCAAACCCATCGACTGCACATGGCTGGAACCAGGGAACAAGTCGGCCAAGCGGTTGATCAACTTGGGTGACAAGTTCTGGTCGAAAAGCAGCTTCATGCGACGGATACCAACATGCTGCGCTCTCGCTCCTCGGCGTAAGCCAAGCAGGCCAGCACGATTTGAACTCGGGCTATGCGAGTTTGTTCAATCGCCGGCATGGTCGCGTCGGTTCGCTGTACCAAGGTCGATTCAAAGGAATACTTGTCGAAGACGATTCTCACGCGATTGAATTAAGCCGTTTATCTTCATCTGGCACCGCCTGCTCGCCAAACTCGAGAAACGAACAATGAAAACAAATCACCGAAACTTAAATGTCAAGACCTGACCCCATGTCCCAGACCCTACTGTCCGATACCGGTCGAGCAAGCGACTGCGAACTCTGTCCAACGGCCGCTGCGACGAACAAGAACGCCGCGGAGAATTGGAGCTTTTGGTTGTGTCGAAATTGCGCTGGCAGCAGGTCATAGCCGCCCGATGGGACTTTTCGAGTGAACCGGTCACTTCCGCCGTCAACTCGATCATACATGTCCAAGTTCCTTCGTCTCGCCATCGGTTTTCTGCCATGCTACGTTTCTTATCGGAGAGTAGCAACATGTCCAGAAGTATCGTTCATGTTGTCCGCCAATGCAAGGATGTGGCTCCTGAAAACCTAACGCGGGGTTCGCCCGCAAGGCCGGAGGCTGTAGGGATTCAGATTCCAACTCTGGGGAAAACATGCGCGCAGGGCGCGCGGAAGTTACACCCAAGAATCTAACACTCAAAGCGAATACGGGCACCGAACTCCGGGGCCAGACGGCTGCCGGGCGAGGGCACGACAAGTACCTTTTGGCACTAGTGATCGGAGGAAAATAGACCATGCAATTTCGGGCTGTCGTTACGATCTACGTCGGCTTGGTCGCGACGCTCTCGGCGGGGGCTGCCGATGTTGCGTCCGTGGCGGAGAACATTCGCGTTGAAGCCAGGCGGAGCAATGTCGATGCGGACGGTCGACCGTTGCCGCTGGCGTGCAGTTGGCACTGCGGGCATTTTCGTGGTCCGGCGTGCGCTCCCTGGCGGCCCGTTCACCAAATGCGGCTCATCGCTCAGGGGCATTACCTCCTTCCCTGGTTCAGCCATCCACCACGGGAAGGCGACGTGAGTTCTGCCCCAGACGACTTCCGCATTGGGGAGGACACGGGGAGGCGTACCGTTTTTGCGGCAAACTAAAGGTAATAGGCAGGACGCTCTCGCTGTGAAAGTCCTTCGGGGATGCCGTGTGGGAAACATTGGTTCGGAAAATCTCTTGGGAGAGTTCTCAGTTCCGCGAGGGGGCGGGGCGTTTTTTCTTGATTCTGTTGGTACAGGGACTGTTGCGCCCGCATGAGCAGGCGAGCACTCCGCCTCGCAGGCCTCGTAACAAAGGTCGAAGACTGACTGTGGGGCAGCATGTGGGGTGATTTGCACGCCGACGACCGACGCGCTTTACCGTTCAGGCCTTGGCCGTTGCCACGTCCGGAAGATTGGCTCCATCGCGTGAATCAGGCGCTAACTCGTGCCGAGCTGCGAGCCTTGCGAAACTGCACGAACCGCGGCTGCGCGTTTGGTGGCGAGGCGTGGATTCGCGAAACAGCCAAGGTATTAGGGACCGAGCATACGCTTCGCACCGGCGGCCGACCACCAAAGATCGTTGGAGACCATCAACCGAGCACGCCAAAGCAGTTTGCGCATCCCGCGTCAAGAACGGTACGGCTCCCCGTTTCCTGTTCGGGTGCTCCGCTGCAACCACACCGACCGCCTCACTTCA
>JAJSAJ010000912.1 GCA_024274855.1 Planctomycetota bacterium
CTTTTTTGGAACAGCCGCTCGGTATCATGTCATTACACTGGGCGTCGTCTTGGGAACATATCAGGAGTATGACTTTCTCGGCTTGATCACGATCATGATTGCTGTGGGACTTGCAGTTCAAATCCCTTCACTTGCATTCTACGCTCGGTACCTGCAAAAGCGGGATGCGAGGTTTGAACTCCAGGCAACTGTCGAACCGACTTAGGGTTTTTGCTTACTGGCTGGCGCTACCAGGTACTCTGTTGCTGCATGGTGCGTTTCCGACGCGAGGAAGAACATGCGACTGTTCATTGATCGATGGTCGCCTGTGCTTGTCGAAAAATGTTCGGAAACTATCGAAAAGCAGCATTTCATTGCTGGACGCGCTGCGTGCATCTGGCTGTCAGTTTTCCCGAATGTCTCTGTATGGAATTCTCGGACTTGGCGTGGAATCGACTTGCTCAAGAGCCCGTACGTTTTGACAACGGTTTCGCTTTCGTGCCCCAGCGTCCAGGTATCGGTGCCCAACTTGACCGCGACGCGTTGCAGGAGTACTCACGGCCGGAATGAAGCCCGGACCGAAGTGCGATGCTTGCATTACCGTCGCGATAATGAGCGCCCATGGTTGCAATCAGCTACGGCGGTGGACTAGAATTCTTGGTAGATAAGTGGTTGGGCGCGTTTTCAGAGGGAAGTCACAACCCGGATCGTTCCAAGAGCCTTGCCCGATCGCCGCACACATTGCAATCTTGCACTCCCTCACGATCCGTGTTTGCAGGAGAAACGAGTCATGACTCGACACGGGTTCACACGGCGCAACTTCCTCAAAGCAGTCTCGGCAGGTACCGTTGCAGCGACGGCCAGCGGCCCGCTGGCAGCCTCGTCCCGAACCACGAAGAAGCTTGCAATCCACGGGGGAGATCCGGTCCACCGGAGCGGCTGGCCGGGCTGGCCGATTTGGGATAGGGAGCGGGACGAGCCGGGCGTGCTCAAGGTGTTGCGAAGCGGCGTTTGGTCCCGCCGGGGTGTCGTCGCCGAGTTCGAGAAAAAGTATGCTTCGCTCATGGGCACGAAGCGTTGTCTGGCAACGACAAACGGCACGAACGCGTTGTTCACGGCGCTTCATGCCCTGGACATCGGCGCGGGCGACGAGGTTCTTGTCGGCCCGTACACGTTTATCGCGACGGTGGACGCAATCCTCCTGGTCGGCGCACTTCCCGTTTTCGTGGATACCGACCGGGAGACGTTTACGGTCGACCCGGACGCAATGGAGGATCGGATTACGGAAAACACGCGGGCGATTCTTCCCGTTCATATCCTCGGGCTGCCAGCCGATATGGATAAAATCACCGCGTTGGCGAAGAAGCATGAACTGAAAATCGTCGAAGACGCATGCCAGGCATGGATGGCGGAGTGGCGCGGGAAGAAGTGCGGGGCGATCGGAGACCTGGGCTGCTTCAGTTTCCAGAATTCGAAAAACTTCACCTGCGGAGAAGGGGGTGCCGTCATCGGCGATGATGAGCAGTTGATGGACATCTGCCACTCCTTTCACGACTTCGGCAGGTCATACGGAACGATGCCGCGCGGGAACGGTTGCGTCCAGCTTGGAACCAAGGCCCGGATGACCGAGTACCAGGCGGCCATCCTCCTCGCACAAATGGAACGTCTCGAAGAACAGACGGCGCGACGAGTGAAAAACGCGGCTTATCTTACGTCGAGGCTCGAGCCGATTCCGGGGATCATTCCGCACAAGCTAAACGACGGTGTCACGCGCGCTGCTTACCATATGTACTCCTTTCGGTATCAGAAAGAGCAGTTCGGCGGCGCGTCGCGGAGCAAATTCCTCCATGCCCTCGCCAAAGAGGGCGTACCCTGCAGCGGCGGCTACTCTCCGCTCAACAAACAGGACTTCTTGGAACAGACGTTCCAGTCCAAAAACTTTAAGAAAATGTACTCGCCGAAACAGATCGCAAGGGCGAAACAGATGAGCGAGTGTCCCGAGAACGACCGTCTCTGCTCCGAAGCTGTGTGGTTTTTCCAAAGCCTCCTGCTCGGCTCGCGGGAGGACATGGAAGATATCGCAAACGCCATCGAGAAAATCCACGAGAATCGCGATCAGCTCACTTGATGCAGAGAACATCGGATGCCGAAGGGATTATGCCTTCGTGCTGCGCGGTGGTGCCTGACAACCTTGCCGTGCAGAAGAAGAATCGCCTTGGTACCGCGTCACGAGTCGTCAAGACAGATGATGATGATGACGACGACGACAGACAGCCGCCGCAGCCGTTCCAAAACGGCGGCGAGTAATGTGTTTTTCCATCATGTGATCTGCCTCGTATGGGTCAAACGTTCCACTTTCTCAAAAAGCTATTCTTCTTCGCTGATCTTTCTCTACGTCCAATGTGAATGCCGAATGGAGGTCGCGATCGATGTTCCATCACATCCCGCGCAATAATTTGGAAGGCCACGGAATCGACCGCATGGCCTGCGTGTCCCAGTTGAGCGGCGTGTTCGCAAAGGGCTCTTGATATCGGTCGTAGGCCAAACGCAGGTGCGCTTCGTTGTGGCCGGCGGGCGGGAACAGGATGAAGCCCCAAGTCGCCAGCATGTTCTTCCGGTATTCCGGCTCGTAATAGCTCGCGATCAGCGCATTGCGGGCATCAATTGCATCGAGCAGACGATCGTACAGAGCCTGATCGGGTTGAATTTGGTACGCGTGATAAAGATGTACGACATGTGCCAGATGCTTCGTGTACTCAAACTCGCTGCGGACCAGGGCCAAACGGGCCCGAACTTTGGTACTCTTGGCGAGCCGTTCGGCCAGCTTCAATTGCGTCTCCAGCGATGCCAGTACATTCGGCGTGTAGAGAAAACCGAGCAGCCGGAAGGGGTCGGACAAGTATTTGCGGCCGTGGCCGTGGATGGTCCGATAAGACCAAGCCGGACAGCGTGTACCCAGGTAGTCGGAATACAACTCGATGGCGTGATACAGATCGTCGTAGAATCGTTTCATGGGTCGTGCGGCTTTGCCAAACGCCGCTTCGCGGAACTCCTGCATCAATGCGGCTGCCTGGTTATTTTCGGGATCGTCGAACATCCGCCCCATAACGTAATAGACTGGCCCCTCCAAACCGTACAGTGCTCCCGGACCATCACGATAAATCGATTGAATCTTGGCCGCGTACAGGCGTTTGATTTGCGATTCGATAAACAGCGGAGTACGCATCGGTGTGTAACGCGATCCGAGATTGGGACACCAATTGTAGACGTAGCCGGTAAATCCACGCGGCACCGTGTAGTCTTTCCAAATGGCGATGTCTTCATCGTTCGTGCCGGTCAACATGATCTTCGTGTTCGCTGGAAAGACGTGGAACGATTTCGGTGGCTTGGCTGTCTGAATGTACGACATGATTTTGATCTGCGTGCCCGGCCGGTCTTTTAACAGTTGTTCGGCAAGCTTTCGGTGAAAGATCCACAGCTTCTCGCCCCAGTCGTCACCCGTTTCGTAGAGCTTGGCACAGTCGTCGCACTGGCAGGCGCGGAATCCGTCCGGTTGGCCGAGATCGACGGTTTGGTACCCGGCGTCGGCCAATCTCAGCAAGTCGCGATAGATCAGTTTCTGCACGTCGGGATTCGAGATACAATACTGGCCGGGGCCTTCCAGTAAGCGTTTTCCGCGGAGCAACGCGAAATACTCCGGATGCGTCTTGTGGTACTTCGCCGGCGGAATGGCCCGGGCATACGTGTGTCCGCCGAACGCCTCGTCCACGCGGGGAAAGCGGTTGTTGGCGATATCGAAAAAGCTGCCTCGCGCCGGATAGGCCGTATTGAAATGGATGGGCGGCGTTCTCTTGACGTCCAGATCGGCCGGCACCGCGATCCTGGCTGTCGGAATAAACTCGATGGCGGGCGACTGTTGCCAGTTGACCTTGTTTGCTGCACTGAGAGGATTGCGCGGGGACAAGTCCGGGTACAGGAATCGAACGCCGACATATTGCCGCAGGAAGTCCGCCACCCCCTTGGCCGTGCCGATGCGGTCCCAAATCGGTCGGCGCCGGTTGGTCGTTTTTACCGGTGCCGGCTGATCACGACCGGCGATAATAATGTCTTGCCCGACGACTTTGTACACGTAACTCCAGCCTTCGGGCTTCGTCAGCTCGACGCCATGACGGCGGGCAAATGCCGTATCGCTCAGATAGATTCCGGGCTTGGTCGTATCCCGCTCGTCTTCCGGAACCACCGCGATATCGAACCCGTTGGCCAGGAAAGCGGCCTGAACCAGCCGAGCTGTCTGTTCAAGGCACTGGCCGATGGTCGGGTTGGTGAACGTGGCGGGCAAGACGACTTGATACGGGCACTTTCCATCGGCTGCCAGTTCCAACTCGGCTCGTTCAATCTTGTGAAAGCCAGCTGCCGACAAAATCGGTACGGTGGCGACGAACAGTGTTGCGGACCAACAAACGCCGCGCATCGCTGCGCGAACATGTGCCGGGTTCAAAACTTTTCCAAGCTGTGTGGCCATAACGTTCTTCCCTTCTTCTTTTTTTGGAACCCTGGATGAAGCAGATGGCCAGGAATCCGACCGACCCGTTCGACGGATGTCTGCGCGGGAATCGCTACCTGATCATGGATCGCGATACCAAGTTTACTCGCGTCTGGACGGCGTGTTCCGCTTCTACTACCGTAACGCGACCTGACGAGCTTGTGAGATTGTCCAAGACGCTTGTCACTTCGCCAGTGTTTGCTCCGCGCGCCTACTGGACATTTCGCACGGTAACAGCCGCAAACACGCCTCGCTTGTCCCCGTCTCAGCAGCTCACTCGTGCACCCATCGACCGAAAAACCTGGCTCCCACGGTCGAAAATACGCCTGCTCCAGAATTCGAAAACCGCGGTTCAGTTTCGTGACCATACGGGCGTCCATTGGAAGGGCGGTCGCAAATGGCAGCTGCCAACGGGAACTCATTGATCGTCGGCAACGACCTCAGTTTCGGCAATCGTTGGTACGTGGTAACATGCACTGGTGCTTAGAGATTGTGTTGCACATGCACTTCGTACCGCTCTTCAATCCACGCAGTGACAAATGGGACGACCATTTCTGTTGGGACGGTTGCCGAATCGTCGCGCTCACGCCAGTCGGTCGAGCCACCACCTGCTGAGCCGAGTGACGACGGTGAGGGGCGGTGATTGACCCAGTCTTGACACAGTGAACTGTGTCAATCAGAAACGCCATCGTAAGTTGTTGATATTTCAACGCTTACGATGGCGGTGTCAAGCAAGGCGGAGGGCACGGGACTCGAACCCGCAACCGGTAAACCGGCGCCTGATTTCGAATCAGGTTGCTAACCAATTCGCTTACCCTCCGAACTCGTTTGGTAGATAGGAGTTACAGATTTAGTATTTATTCGGCAACTGCCGTTTGTACCCCCGTATGTACCTTTTGCCGATGGTTTTTTGATTCATGCCATAGACACCATGACTATAGCTTCGGTTCATTTCGTGGGCAAGGTGCGGCAGGTGCTCGCGTCGTCCACTTGGTTCCCATGACCTGGCTTCCGAAGGCTCCAGTGTCCACTCAGCCGGCAAATCTGAACGGGGTCGAGGTTCGTGACGTTGTATATTTCAGCCGAGTCCGAAAAACGCGAGCTCACCGATGCTGCCATCCTCGACGGATCAACCGGGTGGCCATCTCAGTGCACGACCTGCGATAATGTGAAAATGAAGGTGGGGGACTTCCTGCCCGGCCTCCGGACCACAGTTACAGAACACACGGTAACCGTGGTCCAGGTTCAATTGGCGCGCGATGTTCCGAATGGCCAACATGATCGGACCCATGATGGCCTGATCTTCGTC
>JAJSAJ010000913.1 GCA_024274855.1 Planctomycetota bacterium
GAAACAGCTCGATGGCAAACAGCGGGCGAGTGGGGCGGATTCCGGGCCGGTGCTGAGTGCTGTGCGGAGTTGGCTGCTGAAAGCGGCCGATCCGAACAGTTTGGAAAAAGCCGAATCGCTCGAAAGGCTCAACGCGTTGGGCGAGCGGGCTGTCCAGCAGGCGGCTCGCGTGCTCGGTGACGATGATCCGGCTGCGCGTCGGGCGGCTGCCAAGTACCTGGTCGGTCGTGTGAGCATGCGCAACACGAAGGTGATTCAGGCCGTCGCTGAAACGCTCAGCAGCGACGACTCGGAGCTTCGGCACCGGTCGTTTCTAGCGTTGGAACGTCTTCCCGGCCAAGCGCTTGTGGGTGTGTCGGCGGAATTGGCCGCCTTGCTCAGCGACCCGAAAGAAGACGAGGTGTATCGTGTTCGCGTGGCGCGTATCTTGGGACGAATTCCGCAGGTTGGACCCCCGGCCATTAGTGCTTTGCGGCAGACTGCTTCGAAGCAGGCCAGCCTCCGATTGCGCCGTGCCTCGCTTGGTGCACTTGCCAAGGTTGCGGATCCTGGGGACGCGGAAGATGTTTTTCTAGAGATTCTGCGGAGTGACGACCCAGCCGATTTGCGGGCTTTGGCGGCCACGTGGTTGGCGCGCGTGGCGCGGACCGAAGACGGGTTGCAGGGGCTGATTGCGGCGATGGATGATGCCGAGCCCACGGTCCGGAAAGCGGCCAGCGAGGGGCTGGTCGCGATTGGCAAGCCGGCGGTCCCCGCACTGATTGCCGCTCTCGATTCATCGTCGGTCCAGTGTCGGCGCTACGCGATTTTCACACTTGGTAAAATAGGGCCCCTGGCGGCCGGCGCGACGGAAGCCTTGGAAAAACAATCTAAGGATGCGAACCCCGAAATCCAACGTTTGGCCAAGGCAGCCTTGGGACTGGTTCGCAAGCCCTGAGTGCTTTCGGCTGGTTCCCCGCATGGACTTTCAACATTCGGGCCTTTACAGTCTACCGGTGTGCCGCTTGCCCCGCTCAAGTCGATGGTGTTCTGACCAACAGAAGAGCCGATGCGAGCTGCACGTCAGCGGTGCACGCTGAATACTGCGGCAAGCCTGTGTAGCAGGAAGCCCGTGCAGAAGGCCGTTGTAATGTGGCAATCCGAAATCCCGTGCGAGCAAGCCTGAAGACGAAAGAATCGCTCCATGCCGACCAATGGCCGTTTCGCTCCGAGTTTGGACAGCATTCAGCAGAAAGTTGAATCGGGCCAGCGACTCTCTTTGGATGACGGTCTGTTCCTGTATCGACCGGACACGCCGTTGCATGAAGTCGGCCGACTTGCCGACTCCGTGCGTCGCCGGCTCAATGGCAACTTGGCTTACTACAATATCAATACGCACCTGAACCCCACGAATGTGTGTATCTATCGATGTACGTTCTGCGCTTTTCGGGCCGATCTTCGTGACCCGAAAGGCTATGTGATGGACGACCGGCAGATTCTGGCTCGGGGTGAGGAAGCCGTTCAAAACGGCTGTACCGAGCTACATGTGGTCGGTGGTTTGCATCATCAAAAAGAGTATGCATGGTACCGGAACTTGCTTGAAATTCTTCACGATGCCTATCCTCAATTGCATCTGAAAGCCTGGACGGCGGTTGAAATCAACTGGTTCGAGCACCTCACGGGCATGCCGGTGCGCGCGGTCTTGGAAGATCTGGTCGAGGCTGGTTTGGGGAGTATGCCTGGTGGCGGTGCCGAGATTTTTCATCCGGATGTGCGCGGCCAGTTATGCGAGCACAAGGCAGATGCCACGAAATGGTTTGAAATCCACCGGACGGCCCATCAATTGGGCCTTCGGACGAATTGCACCATGTTGTACGGGCACGTCGAGAGTCCGTTTCACCGCCTGGACCATTTGATTCGGCTGCGCGAGCTGCAGGACGAAACGGGAGGATTTCAGACGTTTGTTCCTCTGGCTTTCCATCCGGCGAATACGGGCCTGTCGCACTTGAGCCAACCCACGGCACTTGACGACTTGCGAACGGTTGCCGTCTCGCGGTTGATGCTCGATAACGTGCCCCACATTAAGGCGTATTGGATCATGCTGGGGATCGGAACAGCCCAGGCCGCCCTGGCTTACGGCGCGGATGATCTGGATGGGACTGTCAGGCACGAACTGATCTATCACGATGCCGGCGCCGTGACCCCCGAGACGCTTTCGGTCGATGCGATTCGCCGGCTCATTACCGAGGCGGGACGCGAGCCCGTGGAACGCGATACGCTCTATCGCCATGTCGTTCGCGACGCGGAACAACCGGCACAATGGCAGATCGGTGCTCCGATTGAGGTCTGACCGACGGACGGAATGCGGGTCGTCCAGCAGACCGAGTCCAGTTGCCGACGTGGACGTAACCCAAACGGTTACCTTACAAAGTGTACTTGATGACTCCGTCGACAATGGTACAGCTGGCTCGCCCCTCCAGTTCCCAACCGTCAAACGGCGTGTTGCTGCTTCGAGACCGGAACTTCGTCGCATCGACCTGCCATCGCAGAGTCGGGTCGATGATCGTTACATCCGCCGCGGCACCGATGTTCAGAGTCCCTTTGTCCAAGCCGAGCATTTCGGCCGGCTTGATTGTCATCTTCGAAATGGCTTTGGACCAATCCAAATGACCCGGATTGATCAGCTTGGTGATCACCAGCGCCAAGGTGGTCTCCAGGTTTATCATGCCGAACGGCGCGCGGTCGAGTTCCTGCAGTTTCTTCTCGGATGCGCGAGGTGCGTGGCAACTGGCAATCACATCGAGCGTATCGTCAATCAGGCCACTGATACAGGCATCGACGTGGCTTTGCGAGCGAAGAGGCGGGTTCACTTTGCAATTGGCGTCGAAGGTCCGAAGAACTTCATCGGTCAATGTGAAATGAGCCGGGCAGACTTCGGCAGTTACCGTGACACCTCGCGCTTTGAATCGTCGCAGCAAGTCGACGCTCCCAGCACTCGAAATGTTCATCAGATGTAACCGACCACCCGTGTATTCGGCCAGTCGCAAGTCCCGAGCGGTCATGACGTCTTCGGCATCGGCTGGTATCCCGGGTAATCCCAGTACGGTCGACGTCAGCCCCTCATGCATGATCCCGTCGTGGGAGAGCTCCAATACCTCGGGATGGTTCAGGATTGGCACGTCAAACATCTGGCAGTATTCCAAGGCGCGTTTCATCAGTTCGGTACTGTGAATCGGTCGGTCCGCGTCGGTGAACCCGACCGCTCCCGATTCGACCAGGCTCCCGATTTCCGCCAGTTCCTGACCCTCTCGATTCTTGCTGACACAAGCGAGTACGACGACGTGACAATTGTTGGCGCGAGCCGCTTTTTGACGGACGAACTCGACGTTCGCTTGCGTGTCGATCGGAGGGTCTGTGTTTGGTGTGCATGCGACCGTGGTATAGCCGCCGGCTAGAGCAGCAGCCGTCCAGGATCGAATCGTTTCATCTTCCTCGCAACCTGGTTCTCGGAGCTCCATGTGAACATCAACCAGGCCGGGGACAACGATCTTGCCGGTCGCATCCACAATCTCATGCTGTTCGCCGGGTGGGGTATCATATTCGGCAATGCGTCCGTCTGCGATCAACAAGTTGGTCACCCGGTCCATTTGCTGGCTGGGGTCGATGACACGTCCGTTCTGGATTAGTAGCGAAGCCATGGAATTGTTTCTTTCGCGATGCTGTAAACTAGATCAGTGTTCACACCTGGGGGCACCGGCGACCAGCCAAAGTGCAGCCATGCGGACCGCCAAGCCGTTGGTAACCTGATTCAAGATCACGGAATGGGGGCCATCGGCAACATCCGGCGTGATTTCAACCCCACGGTTAATCGGGCCGGGAGCCATGATCAGGATGCTGTCTTTGGCTTGCTGCATCCGATCACGGTTCATGGCATAGAGCAACGCATACTCGCGGACCGAAGGGAACGGTCGCGTGTATTGCCGCTCGAACTGAATGCGAAGAAGGTTCAGGACATCACATCGGGGCAGAATTCGATCGAGACTGTACTCGACCTCAACACCAAACTCTTCCCATTTTCGCGAGACGAGCGTGGCGGGGCCGCAAACAATGACGTGAGCACCCAGCTTTAACAATCCCCAAATGTTGGACCGTGCCGTTCGGCTGTGTGCGATATCGCCGACCAAAGCGACCGTCAGTCCCTTCAGATCGGCGTAGCGTTCGCGGATCGTCATGATGTCCAACAGCCCTTGTGTCGGATGCTCGTGCGTGCCGTCGCCCGCATTGACGATGGCACAGTCGACATGGTGCGACAGCAAATGCGGCGCTCCAGGGGTCCGGTGCCGCATGACCATCACATCGATGTTCATCGCTTCCAGGTTCTTCGCCGTGTCGATGAATGTCTCGCCCTTCGAAAGACTGCTGCTCGATGCGGTGAACTCCACCACGTCCGCGCCCAGACGCTTGGCGGCAAGACCAAAACTGGTCCTGGTGCGTGTCGAGTTTTCGAAAAACAAGTTTGAAGTCGTCTTGCCCCGCAGTACGGTCAATTTGTCGCGGCATCCATTTGTTGCTTTCTTGAAAGCGGCGGCCGTGTCGAGTAACGTTGTTAGCTCCTCGACCGACAAGCTCTCGAGTTCTAGCAGATGGCGGCGGGTCCACGAGGCCGGATAAGGGATGGGATCCATGGTCGCCGTGCTCATCGCAACATTCCTTGTAATGGAAGACTCAGGAGATTCTGGGAAGATTGACCGAGTACAGGTGTCCACACGGCTTGCCGCGCTTGGTCGCCGGAGACGCCCTCATAACGAGGGCCTCGTATCTACCCTGATCGGATGTCCGTTCGGCTGCCCCATTCCGCGCTCTGCGTGATTCTAGCAACCCGGCTGTTGTTCGCAACCAGCCGCATGACAACAAGATCAAGATCCGTTAGTCTAGAGTGTCTGGAAGGTGCTTTCTGAAAGAGGCTTTCGCTGAAAGACGCTGGGAGAGGTACTGGTAGGCAGATGCCCCGGCGGCCGAATTTCCACCGGCGAGGTTGGCAGTAGTGATGGGAAAATCGATCCAAGTTGTTTTGGTCACCGGCAACGTGGCTCGGCGAGAACGCTGGGGCCAGATGCTGCAAGATGCCGACGGGTCGTTCTGCCTGCTCGCATCCGCCTCCGAGCTGCCCGCTAACCAGACGCCCGATTTGATCGTTACGGATGCGCTGCCACTGCAGCTCAACTCCCGTTGGACCCGGCGACTCGGCCGAGGTGACATTGGACTGTTGGTCATTGGATCGGCTGGGC
>JAJSAJ010000914.1 GCA_024274855.1 Planctomycetota bacterium
GCCAGCGACTCGAGCGGCATTGCCGGCGTTGTGAAACGGTGGGCTTCTGCTAAGATCTCGATCCGCTCGATGTCCGACCAACCTTCGGCCAGGTCGGTGCTGCTCCAGACCCGCCAGTACCACGTGCCTGGCTCCAACGGCTTGGACGGCATGAAGAAGTTCCACGTTGTATCGACGGTCACTGTTGTGTCATTTGCAAAACCGGGATCGGCTGAATACTGAAGTCGTTGTGTGCAAACTTGGCCAGGTCTGGGCCAGTTGAACATAGGTGGGTTGGCCGTCGACTGACGCGATTTGTCAGTCAAGCTCGATTGCCGTGCCGAGACTCCGACCCGGATATTATCCAGGTAGACGGTCATGCGAGCTTTCGTTTCTTTTTGGGCCGGTTCTTTATCCTTCACACGGCCGTAAAGCTGGATTCCCGAGAAAACCAAACCGGGTTGTACAGCATGGCCGTGCCAAGGTTTAAGGCTTCCAAGCATCAATTGCACATGTTGCCATTCCGTCGAAAAGGCCGCACTCTGCCAGAACGCCTGCTTTTGGTCGACGTAGAAGATCATCCCCAGGTAAGCTCCATCGAAACCCGGCTCAATGTCCACGCGGTAATCAAACGACAGCAACAGGTTCTTTGTCAGCGTGATGGGGCCCTTCAGTCGCACTCCGCACGAGCTTGTCGGTGTGACGTTGCTGAGCCGCAGGCAGTGCGTGTCGGCGTTAACTCCGCGCGGCACAACCGCAGCCTCGAGCGATCCCCAGTTCAGCTGCTTGTATTGCGATAGGTCTTTGCCATGCTCGAAGTCGATACGCAGAGCCTCGTCAGCGTTTGCAGAACGATTTGCCACGGGAGTCAGGGTGCATAAGGCCACAAAACATGCCATCAGGACAAGCTGCTTCGTTGCAGACGTCTTTGCGAGCTGCTTGCTCATTGAAGTCATACAAGCCACTCATTTTTCGATTGTCCGTGAATCACGCGAATCATCGGCCGTTTGTCTCCGGCGACGAGCTCGTAGCCAAAGTCCAAAACCTCGCTGCAAAGAAAAATGTCATCGGACAGTTCACTGCTTCCGACAAGACTCATTGTATTGTCGACCAGACGATACAGATCCAGTTTCGAGGGTTGGCGGTGGATGACGAGCACCTCGCGCGTGCCAACTGTCGCATAGAAAGGGAGTTTTTCAAGGCTGCGGTCGCCCTCGCTCACGACTTCAACCGCGAAGTCAGGGCCGCCGTGCCAGAACGCTTCATAATTTACCGACGTGGTTTGCTCAAGGAACACGGCGACATCGGGACACCGATAGTTTGATTTCCAGTTGTCGACTCGGTCGCTCACATTGACGCCGGCAAACACAATCCCTAATTGGGGCCATCCGATAAGCTGCTGGAAGATAGCAGTCAGGCGAGACACGATCTGTTGATGCTCGTTGTTTGCCAAAGGTGCCATCACGTAAAGTCCTTCCCAGGCTTCATCGAAACGATCCGCGCCGGTTAACGCCCGTTCCTCGCGCAGCCGCTGTTCCAGCTCGGAATCACAAATGAGAGTTGGCACCCGTCTTCTCCTCGGTGTTCACGACAACCACAAGCCATCTCCCGTAATTCTACACAGTTATCACAGGTCCGGAAAGGAGAAGACCTGAACTGCGGCCAGAACCCTGGTTCTAGCATGCGGGTGTTCGAGATGCGACGATTGTCGGCAGTCGCTTGTTACATTCTACATCATGCTGGAAAGACCATCGGCAGGCCTCCAGTGCAATCTCCTTGCCTCTCGGTGCCGATGACGACTTTAGAGAGCGAAACATCATTCGTAACACTTTAGCTGTCTGGAAGAAACCGTTGAATGCGCGGGATCTGGCGCCATTTGTCGCGGCCTTGTGTGTAATCTACGGATCAGGTTTTGACCGCAAGAAAGGGGCCTGACTTCCCTCTCCCCGTTGGTCCGCTCGCGTTGGTCACTGGGACTTTGTCAGTAGTCGTTCACGGGGTTTTCGTTCGCCATCGCGTTAGCACCGGCGTTTTCCCCGATTTTCCACACGCCCGATTTATCATTACTCATTTGACATTACTCATTTATCATCGAGAGAGGCAGCGCAGCGGGGTCATGCTCTTTCCACTGACAACTGACCACTAATGCTAGGACCCGATTTATTTGGCCGAGGTTCTCCTACTTGGCGTGGCCGAGTTGGCAATTCTGTCTCGAAATGCGTGTCCGGCCATAACGTGGGCGGGTTTTGGTTTTGTGCATTGGGGCGGGGGTTCTGCGCCCGTCAAATCCGGCCAAACAGCGTGAGACACCAGGTCACTGAAAGTTGGACGCATTCGGCCATTTAATTTCGGGGGCCGCAACTGACAAATGACAACTGCCAAATGATAAATGCCCCTCCACGCACTCGCCGTGAACGGTTACCTTTGTCAAGACCTCAACGATGGTTGGCGTTGGTAGTATAGGGAAACACATTGGCCGCGAGGCCTGGCGGGTGAGGATCGGTTGCTCGACGTGCTTAGGCGTCGGAGTTGAGCAATTGATATCGAATAGCAAGTATTCGATGAATATGCTCGACAATATGCCTGTGCGGCCGGGCGCGAACCTTGACTTTGCGTCGAAGCAGACTCTAAACTGCGTGGCATACTCCGGTACTTTCCATCTCGCATGACATAGAATCGCTACAAAGGCCGATCCATGTCCGACTCGTTTGACCCCTACTACAAATGGCTTGGTATACCGCCTGCCGAGCAACCGCCCAATCATTACAGGCTGCTCGGCGTGTCTCTTTTCGAGAGCCATGCCGAGGTGATTTCCAACGCGGCCGACCGCCAGATGTTACTGCTGCGCACATTCCAATCCGGAAAGTCTTCATCACTTTCTCAGAAACTCTTGAACGAAGTCGCCGCGGCCCGAGTCTGTCTGCTGTCAGCGGAAAAGAAGACGGCATATGACGAGCGGCTTCGAAAAGAACTTGCGGCAAAGGCCAAGCCGACGGGTGGCGGACCATCCAAGGCAGCGCCTGGCCCGCCCCTGACATCCGCCGCCAAACGTGTGGCCGGTTCGACAAGCGAGCTGGGCGATTCATCCGCGGGTCCCGGTCCGTTTCCGAATGTCAAGGTCCAATCTGGTGCAAAACATCGTGGCCGAAAAACCGTTCAACATCCGATGCCTCGGGCCAAGAGGAAACTTGTTCTAACTGTCGGCGTCGGCGGTGTTGCGTTGGCGATCTTTGCCGTGAGCCTGTTCGTTTTTTCCTCTAGAGGACAGTCGGGCCCGGCCGTTCTGAAGCTGAAAGACATTGGGCCGATCACCGTAACGGAAGGCGAGTTGGTGGCGATCGACGTTCAGGTTGACGACCCCGAATCCAGGAAGCAACAGGTTCGCTATCAACTTGCCCCCGATGCGCCGGGCGATGCGACTATCGATCCTCAAACAGGACAATTTAC
>JAJSAJ010000915.1 GCA_024274855.1 Planctomycetota bacterium
ATTTTATGAGAACCCCTTGATTTCGAGGTATGCTTCCGAGGCGATGTGCCGGTTGTGGGGTGACCAGCGGAAGTTCAGCACATGGCGTCGGCTTTGGGTTGCGTTGGCCGAGGCCGAACAGCAACTGGGGCTCGACATTACGAACGACCAGTTAACGGAAATGCGCGCCCATGTCGATCAGATTGATTTCGATGCGGCGGCCGAATACGAAAAAAAACTGCGACATGATGTTATGGCCCACGTGCATGCCTTTGGCGATCAGTGTCCCAAGGCGCGAGGGATTATCCATTGGGGTGCCACCAGCTGTTACGTGACGGACAACACCGACTTGATTTTGATGCGCGATGCCATGCGCGCGGTCCGTGATCGTTTGGTCGTGGTGGTCGACAGCTTGGCACAATTCGCCGTGACTCATCGTGACCTGGCTTGTTTAGGCTTCACGCACCTGCAGCCGGCCCAGCCGACGACGGTTGGGAAACGAGCCTGCTTGTGGATTTATGATCTGGTGATGGACCT
This sequence comes from Planctomycetota bacterium, assembly GCA_024274855.1. Lineage (GTDB taxonomy): Bacteria > Planctomycetota > Planctomycetia > Pirellulales > Pirellulaceae > JAJSAJ01. The sequence goes on from JAJSAJ010000915.1 coordinate 517, forward strand.
CGAAGAAATTGAACATCGACTCGCTCTGCTGAAGGCGCGGAGTGTGAAAGGAACGACCGGGACCCAGGCCAGCTTTCTCAAACTGTTCAACGGTGACCACGCTAAGGTTCTCCGGTTGGAACGGCTTGTCGCCGAGAAACTTGGCTTCGAACAGACCTATGCCGTTACCGGACAGACGTACTCCCGGAAAATCGACGCGCAAGTCCTGGATGCACTTGCCGGCATTGCGCAGAGCACGCACAAAGGCGCGACGGATCTGCGATTGTTGGCACATCGCAAGGAAATGGAAGAACCGTTCGGCAAGGATCAAATCGGATCGTCCGCGATGGCGTACAAACGTAACCCGATGCGATCGGAACGCATCTGTGCGCTCTCGCGATTTGTCCTGAATCTCCCTCCCAATGCGGCGCAAACCATGGCAACTCAGTGGATGGAGCGAACGCTCGATGATAGCGCCAATCGCCGCCTCGTGCTGCCGCAGGCGTTTCTGGGTGTCGATGCGATCCTGATCCTGTATCAGAATGTTGCTCGTGGCTTGGTTGTCTATCCGCAAGTGATTGCACGACACCTGCGAGCCGAGCTGCCATTCATGGCGACAGAGAACATCCTGATGGCGGCGGTTGCCGCGGGTGGTGATCGACAGGATCTCCACGAACGGATCCGACAACATAGTCAAGCTGCTGCGAATGTCGTCAAACAGCAAGGTGGCGAAAATGATCTTTTGCGACGATTACGCGAAGATCCCGAATTCAACGCCGTGGCGTGGGATGGCCTGCTGGAAACCGCCCAGTTCGTCGGGCGGGCACCCGAACAAGTCGATCAATTCGTGGCGGATGTGGTCGATCCGATTCGGCGTCGTTATCCCAATGCGAAGGACTGCGGCGGGGATGTTCGTGTTTGATGCTTGACGTGTGACAGAGCCTCACCCAACGAAGTGTTTCTTGACATTCGACGCCTTCACGCGATGGGTACTATCCGGTCCGGCACCAGAAAAGGTTCTGCGTGCTGGCGTAAAGAAGGACGTTCGAGAATTGATGTCCGACATTCTGCTATATGCGATCTTGCTTACGCCGCACACGCTTGCGGCGGGCCCGATAGCAGGATTCGCATATACCGCTGATGATCAGCCGGTGTCCCATCACGTGGAACTGGTGCTTCCTGGCCACCTGATCCCGTAGCGTGACCAGCTGGCTGCTCTGGAACTCGAAAAGCCGCTGGCACTGTTGGCAATACAGATGATCGTGCTGCGGGTAGCCGTAATCGTGTTCGTAGACGGCACGTCCATCGAGTTCGAATTTGCGGAGCAAGCCGGCGTCGACGAATTCGCTCAACGTTCGGTAGACTGTCGGGCGACTGACATAGCCCGAGTGGCCTTTGCGGGGCAGTTTGTCGAGCAGGGCATCCGCGTCGAAATGGTCGTGCTGGCTGAAGACTAGCTCGACCAGAATCCGACGCTGGTCGGTGTTTCGCATTCCGCGACTCTGCAAGTACTCTTCAAAACGCTCAAGAGGCGTAAGAGCGACTTCGACCTTGTTGAGGGAAAAGTCCTTCGACATGATACTGATTGAGCAAGTCGGCTGCGCGGTTCGCGGACCTGCTTCCTCTCGATCTGCGGGCGGAGCTGGCGTTAAAAGCGGAGCTGGCGCTAGGAACTGAACTCGTCGAGCAGTCGGCCAACGGCGACTTCCAATTTGTCGCTCGTCTCATACGTGCCAGATTCAATCGCGGCTCGGATCTCCGCAACCCGATCCGCCCGGATCTCGGGCAACTCGCGCACGCGGCTGATCATGTCGGCCTCTTGTGAAATGTCCAATTGGTCGGCTCCCGTCGTGTGGCCACTTGCTGCCGCACCGTGCGGAGCTTGTGTCCGATGGGGCGCACTGACAGGTTGTGGGCCGTGAATTTGGGTCAGTCCGTGGATTTGCATAGTTCGTCTCTCCCCCGTGAGCTGATGAACACCGCCAATGGCGTACCTGCAAATACTAGATAAGACAGGTTACACCCGACGAGTGTCATCCGCTACTGTTCACCAATCGAACAAGAAAATACGGGACGAGTCCGAATGATCCGTCCCCAAAGTATAGGTCGTAGCTTTCTCGTCGGCGTCGCATTCCGTGTCGAGGGAGATGCTTTCCGTTGCCCATCGTGTGACAATCGCGAACGCAATCACGAAAGCACCCAAGTTATCGGCCTGTTGACGTCGACGATCCGACGGAATCCGTTTGATAACTCCCTGTACCGTTAATTCATGCCGCTGACGGCTGTGCTGCCTTTGTCGAATGCCAACGACGAGTCGTTTCAGTCCGGTAATCAAGCAGCACGCGACAACAATCATGTTGCCAAGTCGCTACAACCGTCGCCTTTCTGCGTCACGGATACCCGACTTGATTCATAAAACACAACATGCCGCCCGAACAAAAATACCCGACGTCTTCTCTGCTTATCCGACAAAATCAGACGATTACATCCACTCGGTCCGTGGCCGCCCGTGCCAGCGGACTGTTTGGAAATCGAAGTTACTTGGTTTGCCTGGTTATCTTTAGTTTAACATTTCTCGGCCCGCACGCCCGCGCGCCGGGAGTATACGAAATGGGACTTCGGACGGCAAGGCCAAGCCGAAGATCAGACAACGTGTCAACGCGGACCGCCGGCCTTGATCGTAAGGTGGTCCAGCAGCGGGCAAACAGGTTCCGGCTGCAGTTCCAAACCTCTTGTAGTGTCCTGGATTACACCATGTCCCGCTCGGCAAGCGGGACCTACCTGGACCACCTTACGATCAAGGCCTGTTTTGGCATCGACCCTCCGCGGCTCGGCGGTTGAACAGACGACCAATAAAACGGCCTTACATCCCAATCATAAGAGGGGGGCGCGAGCCAGCTGCCGGGCAGGCCGTCATCGTATCGCACGAGCAGGGATCGCCCTTTACCCCACGCAATAACAAAAATCGGCCCATCGCCCGCATCATCTCAGTTTGACCTGGCGTTTAGCCGGTACCCGTCCGCAAGCCTATGGAGGCGCACGGCCGCTGTTATACGGGAGACCGCTTGCACCGGTCCAGGCCTGATGGATGACTGCGCATCTTGAGTTTGCGGTTAGCGATAAGATCTTGAAGCTCTTCAGCCATCCAGAAGCTGAACTCGAAAAAAGGCTCTAAACCGACCGAGATCTTCCCGAGCCCTTCCTTGTCACTCAGAACCAGTTTGACGGTACTTGTTGTTTGACGGGCCATTGCGACATCTCCCCAAAAGGAAAACCGTCGCTGATCCTTGCGACCATTCGATGGTGACTTCCCGGTCACCACGTAACCATCCCTTGGCCGTTGATTTGCCGGCCCTCTAGCCACTAAGACGCACCGTTTGCCTGGTTAGTTCGCGCCGTGGTGGCAAAAACAGGCTTTATTGCAGCCGATGGTTTGGAAATCCCCACGCAAGAGGCTTTTTTCGCCCCTGTTCAGGCTGTCGATCTCCCAAAAATCGCACGATAGAATCGGCCTACTGCGCATGCTCAACAAGGAGACGGTCCGATGCCGGAAAGGGCTCAGGGCGCCTGGGCCGCAACCCACTCCAAGCTATCGTTCGGGGCCCCGAGCGCCTGCTTCCGTTGCTCGCTGGAACTTTGTCAGTAGCCGTTCACGCCGCTGGGGTCTGACGCAATTTTCGGCGGAGAAAGCGTTTCTTTACGCGAACACGTTTTGTCGCCGAAAATGGGGCTGACCCCTTGGAAGCAAACCGGCGGCCTACATTCCGTGAACGGTTACCTTTGTCAAAACCCCCAACGGTCCTTGAAGTTCGTAGTCCAGGTCGTTCAGGTACGTCATTGCTCGCTCGATTGTCATTGTGCGACGAGCCGACTCGGCGTGTTATCCTTGAAACACGGCTTTGATGGCTGGGGCCAAGCCGGGAAATTGGTCCATGAAATCGGCACGTTGCAAATCAAGTGCCTTTTGTCTCGTCGCGAAGTCCGATTCGCTGAACAACTTCTCAGGATGCATAATAATCGAGTCGACGGCGCGGACTGCGCGAGGGATCATCAGGCCGGTTGCGGACGACTGGGCCCAATTCTTCAGTCCGGACCGACAGACAGAATCGAGAATGCCGATCGTGTCGGCCAGATTGATGTCCCGGTACGAGGCGCCTTCGCCAATGAACCCCGTGTTGAGTAAATAGCATTGGATATGATTGTTTTCTTTCAGGATGTCAAAAAACAGATTGGCGTGATCTGCCCGGTTGCCTGCCACAAATGGATCATAGAAAAACGCGTTCTTGATCTTACCGGCTTCTGTCGGGTTCCCTGCCGATGATTCCATCGATTGGCCAAGGACCATGAATGCCGCGGCTTGCTCGTGGGTCAGTTTGGCGATGGCGGGAATGATGTTGCCGCGTGTGATGATGAACAAATTATCAATTCGCTTGGCGTTAATGCCATTTCCCGCGTGCATGAAGTCGCGGCGTTCGATGACTGCTCGACCGTTGGACGTTCGTTGCAGGTTATAGAAGTCGATACTGTGATCCGGATCGACGTGGACATTTTCGAGGAATGTATCGGGCTGCAGGCAACCGTAATAGGTTTCGATCTGATCACCCGGATTCAGGCCATCGGTCTTGACAAACAGTCCCCCGGCCTCGAACCCGTGAAAGCGGCCATCGCGATGGAGCGTGCCGCCGTCGTCTTGAATCAGCCATGACCGTTCGTGCCCCTTGCGAGCCAGGACTTTGCATGTGGTGCTGGTTTTCCCATTGGCGCTCAATGCGACGAAAAGTGAATAGCTGGTTTTGAAGGGGCCGACTGCTGTTTCGAGTGTATCCTTGCGGCATCCGGCGTGCAGTAACAACGCATTACCAGACTGCTTGACGCGATAGTCTTCACCGGTGAAGATCGCTTTTTTCCATTCTCCGACGTAATTGCTGTTTCGAATGACTTTGACCATCGCCCCGTTGGGACCGTGCGCGATCCGGATTGCAATGTCCTTTTCGGGCAACGGTTTTGCCTTGTTCTCTTCGAACGATTCGTCAAAAAACATGACGACCTGGTAGGTCGGGTTTTGAGTCATTGCGGGCTTGAACAGCTTTAAACCACCAAACGCGACGTGTGCGTGGCGTCTTGGCACCATCAGGCGGGCCGTGATGTTGTCGCTGCCGTCACCGACCTGGACATCGATCGACACAATTTCCTCGCTGCTGAGCGCCAGGGTTGCCTGTTCCAGCAGTTCGTATTCTTCCTTTCCAAACGGCGTGTCGATGTTGTTCCGAGTGAACATGGCCGAGCGTGACATCGGTTCCGAATCGGCGACGATGCTGCCGTATCTGGTTTCCCGAACCTCCGGCTCTTCCAATGCGTAGGTCCGTAATCGGGCCGTGTCCGGATTGCGAAGCAATTGCCCGCGCTGCTGGGCGGATTCGAAAATACTCGTAACGGTTTGGTGGAATTCGTCGAACATGGTAACGTTATTCGTCCTTTCTCAAGAGAGGAGACGTTCGTCCATCGAGTAACCAGTTGACGGCGGCCTGAGTGACATGATTGCCTTGATAGGTCTGAATTCGATCCGGGTGTCCTGTTGCCGCGTACGCTTGTGCAATGGGACTCGGCACGGTCCGATCCTCGCCGGCCAGCCAGGTTGATTGGGGGGCGGCGACGGCCAGCATCCCGGGCAGATCGTCGTATTTCGCCCCGCCTGGCAGGAATTGCGGGTCGTGCAGATCATGCACATCAGCGAACCGAAAACGACCCGTATCAATCGCGGCGCGTGTAATCGCTTTTGATGCTCTTGCCCGTGCCGCGGCAACCCAAGGGCCTGCTCCGTCCAGCCCAACAAGATCGACCTGTTTTGGCTGATGTTCGTGGCCACGGACCATGGCGACAACCGTTAAAATATCGTGTACTCGACGAACAAAGAGCGACGGGTTGTAGCCGAATGTGTAGGCCGCCGCCTCGCGTTTGTTGGCCACGCGCCGAGTCTGAGTCACCGGTTTGCCATCCGCTAGAAACTCGCCTTGCATGAATAGATCGGCACCGCAGACGATGATACCTTCATCCAGCAATCGCTGGATCGGCTTGGCCGGCGCGCCCTCCTTGTCAAATAAGCCAGCCTTCCCATGCTTTGAAATCCAGATAACAACACGGCTCTTCGGCTTCTTGGGAAGCAGCAAGACAAGCGGCAATTGCTCCTGGGCTTTCGCGTCCAGCCCGTCGTTTGAAACGGTGATCAAGTCAGGGCCTGAAATCTGGTGAGTCAGCAACGCCGTCACTTGCAAATACCCGTCAAACTTTTTCTTGCCGACAACTTTCAGGTCAAGACTGGCCATGTCGGGTAGCGAGCGGCCGATGATGACATCCAATGCGCCGCCGACAACTTTACGGTATTGGGCGAGCGAGCCCGCATCGGTCGGCAACAGGGCCGTCATGCGTGCACTGCTGTCGTCAGTCCACCATTGGAGCAGCTTTCGCTCGAACTCGACGCCACCTTGTGGCTGCGGGTGCTTCGCGTCCCAAACAGTCAACTCCTTGCCCGTCAAACGAACCGAGTCTTCTTCAACAATCGGCTCGGACAACCCGAGTCGAAAGTGCTTGTTGAACCAGCTATACATGGCAGCACGGCTGACGTAATTGTAGTTGTGTCCAAAGTGAAGTAGCGGCTTGAGCATGACTTGCTTCTCGTGCCCAAGGATCTTGAAGAGCTGTTTGAGTTGTGGAAAACCCTTGGTTTCCATCTCGTGTGTCCAATCGTTTGCAGCGGTCATGCCCAGCGGCTTGGGGGCAAACAGAGCTGCAAACTCAACGTTGCCCGTTCCAATTCGTAGGCAGCACGCGTTCTCGCACGTGCATCCGCCCTGCATCCCGGTCGAGACCATGACCGCGGGGAATGAGACTGTGATGCGAGGATCGATAGCCGAGAGGATAAATGTCTGAGTCCCTCCGCCGCTGGCCCCCGTAATTCCGATGCGGCTCGCGTCAACGTCCGGCAAGCTAAGTAGAAAGTCGAGTGATCGAATTGCATTCAGTGTCTGGAGCCCCATCACCGACTGGAGATGAGATTCGGCTTGCGGGCTGAATAGGCCCCAGCCCTTGTTGCGGTTCATGTCGGGACGCTGTTTGTCGAAGTGGTGGGCGATCGATGTCGGTATCTGCTGGCTGTCAGCGTATCCGATCATGTCCCAGTGAAAAACAATGCAGCCCATGCGGGCCAGCTGAACACAACGCGATTGGATTGGATTTCGGCCCGCGTCTTCGAACCGTTCGGCACCTTCACCCAATTGCTTCCGGATGTTCTTGGGGCCGCAATCATAAAACCGGGCATCGGCCCAATGACCATGCGGGCAGAGAATCCCGGGATGCTTGCCTGATTTGCCTCGTGGGCGATAGAGGTTCCCCGTGACATAGAATCCAGGCGCGCTCTCGAAGAAGACCTTTTCAACCGTGTAGCCGGACTGTTCAATCCTGCCATGGATTGTTGGATTCAACCGCGTCTTGGTCGGCATCGGCCAGAGGCCTTCAGCGACGAGAATACGCCGCCGCACATACTCGGCCCGATCTTGCCAAGCTTCCGGGGTGGCTGGCACGAAGAAAGGAAAATAACCATTCAGGTCTTTCAACGTCTGCAACCGAATGTCGTCGGGGCGTTTTCCCGAATCAAGAACCCGTGGCGATTCGGCTCGGCCGGCCGCTACCCAGACTCCAATGCTCACAAATAAGAAAACTACCGTAATCAAACACGGATACCACCGAGCTTGGTGATTGCCACGGTCTGTCGTCATTGCCGGTTACTCCTGTACCGTTGTCGAAAATTGCAACGGAGATCCGTGAAATGAAATGCTGAACGCATCGATGCCAATACGCCTCGGATGCTCCGACGATTGCATGGTCCGCCCGTCGAAACCGGGTCCACCTGATTCGAAATGGAATGGTTGGCGGCCACACGATCTGCTAGTGTAGGGAAAATCGGCGCGTCTTTCCACTGTTGCTGGCGTCGTGACCGGTCTGCGGCAGGCGGTGGGCGGGGCGGACGAGGCGGCGGAACTGTGGGGTCGGACTCGTGTGTGCCCACGTTTTTTAAGGTAATCCAGGCATTAAGGTAATCCAGGCAAATGTGCGAACGACCGTGGGATCAGTGGCCGGAGTGTCCGGATTGTGGCCAGCAGCGTCAGACGGCTTGCCCTATTTGTGGAACGGCCGGTTGTGCCTTTCCGCTTGCTGAATACCTGGCACCGCCCGATTCGGGGATCGCATGCTCCTCGCAGTGCAAGGCAGTACCGCGCGGCGAGCCCGAATCTCTGGAAGTGCTCTTGGTTTGCCAGCAATGCGACGAAGTGTTCGCTCCAGAATTCTACCGTCGCTGTCAGCAGTGTGGTCATGACTACGGCGAGGGACTCGAAGTTGCCCGCCCCCAGACGATTGACTGGTCCCCGCGCGTCGTGCTGATGATTGCCCTGATGACGCTCGGAGGATTCGGCATGCTACTCTATTTTTGGTTCTTGTTGGGCCCCCATGACGGCTGAGGCTCGTTGGGAAAGATCACGTCCCAAAGGGATCAGACGTGTCGGGCCAGTCTCGCCCTGTATTCCCAACCCGGACGTGCCGGAACCATTACGCAGTGCACTCCAGAAGCTGCCTGCTTTAGCAGGCGGAGCAGTCCCGCAGTGAACCTAGCCGGACGAATGAGGCCCTGCCGTCCGGTTTGAGTTTGTGGGCGGCAGAGTCAACCGAGTTCGCGGGGGCGCCAGATACCGACTAGAGTTCCCTTGGTTTGCAACGAGATGTCGTTCCACGTTTCGACGTCGAAAGCCAATTGAGCCATCGCCGCCGTCGGCATTTCGAACGCCGCGCGTGCCCAGAGAGCCAGGGTTTCCTCCAGTCCGGGGTTATGGCCGACAATCATGACACGGCTTGGTGCATCGGGCAGCGTCTGGATGGCGGAAACAATGTCCGAGGACGTCGCCAGGTAAAGCGTCTCGAGCCACTCGATCTGAATCGCGTTCCCTTGGCCGCACGCTTGCGAAACGAGCAACGTGGTGCTGCGTGCGCGTTCCGCCGTGGAACTCAGGATCAACTCGGGGCATAAGTCGAGTGCCACGAGCTGTTCGCCCATACGTGGCGCATCTCGTTTTCCTCGCTTGTTCAAGGGACGCTCGAAGTCGGCCAGTTCCGGGTTCTTCCAACTGGACTTGGCATGTCGCAGCAGTAGTACGGTCTTCATGACGCTTGTCTCCGGCTCGGTCTTCGTGGTCCATGTCGGGCTCTTCAATAACTGTCGCCCTCTTCTGCGAACAGACCCCCATGGGCTCGTCCCATGGGTGAATCAGTCTCGCAGCTAAGGACTGTCGCCCTCTTCTGCGAACAGCCCCCCATGGGCTCGTCCCGTGGGTGAATCAGTCTCGCAGCTAAGGTGTCGGTCTCTTCTGCGAA